>DAOMPU010000029.1:0-15218 GCA_035444925.1 Terricaulis sp.
TCCAGAAGTCGGAAGCGGAAATGCTCCGCACCCCGAACTTCGGCCGCAAGTCGCTCAACGAGATCAAGGAAGTGCTGGCCGCGATGGGACTCCATCTTGGCATGGCGGTCGAGAATTGGCCGCCGGACAATATCGACGATCTCGCCAAGAAATACGAAGATCAGATCTAAAGTAAGGAAAGCGCGCCATGCGCCACGGTTCGGGACATAAAAAACTCAATCGCACGGCGAGCCATCGCCAAGCCATGTTCGCCAACATGGCCGCGTCGCTGATCAAGCATGAGCAGATCGTGACGACGCTGCCGAAGGCCAAGGCGCTGCGCCCGGTGGTGGAGCGTCTGATCACGCTGGCCAAGAAGGGCGATCTCTCGGCCCGCCGGCTTGTGCTCTCGCGCATGCGCGACGAAACGCAAACCAAGAAGCTGTTTGAAACCATCGCGCCGCGCTACAGCGCCCGCGCCGGCGGCTACACGCGCGTGCTCAAGGCGGGCTTCCGCTATGGCGACAACGCCCCGCTCGCCGTGATCGAGTTCGTGGATCGTGACGAGAGCGCCAAGGGCCAAGACAGCGGCCCGCGCCCCGAAGCGATCTACACCGACGAAGGCTGAGCCTTCGCTGGATCAGCAGAAACGGAGGGCCGCTCGAAAGAGCGGCCTTTCTTTTTTCGCAACTCCCCTCGATGCTGAAGGCCAGGGAGCGGATTGATGCGGGTGATGTCGCGGCGAAACATGTTGGCGGGAACCTGCGCGCTCGGCGCCTGCGCGAGTCTCAATGCGCCAGAGGGCGGCGAGGTCGCGCCCGAGAGCGGCGTCGCAGCGTTGCTGGCGGCGCGCATAGACGAGCAGCGTCGCGGATCGGGCGGCGCCATCGCGGTAGCACGCAACGGCGCGTTCTCGCTCGCATCGCACGGTGTGACGCGCCTTGAGGGCGGCGCCCCGATCGATGCCGACACGACATTCCAGATCGCATCGCTGACGAAGATATTCACCGCCTTCCTGCTCGCAGACGCCGTGGCGCGGGGCGAGGTGTCGCTCGGCGAGCCGGTGATCCGCGACGCGCCGCAACTCGCTTATGAGGGGCGCGCCATCACATGTCTCGATCTCGCCACGCACACGAGCGGCTTGCCGCTGCGCCCCGTCAGCCGTGTCGATCGAAGCCAGGAAAATCCATATGCCGGCTACTCGCTGCAAGAGCTGCGCGCGGACATCGCGGCGGTGCGCCTTGAGCGCGCGCCCGGTGCGCGGTTCGAATACTCAAACTTTGGCTACGCCTTGCTTGGCTGGGCGTTGGCGGAACGCGCCGGCCGGCCATACGCGACCCTGCTAGAAGAGCGCATCCTGCGTCCATTGCGAATGACGAGTACAACGTTGTCACCCAACGCGGAGACACGCGCGCGAATGGTGCAGGGCTACAATGGCGATTGGACGCCGATGGAGCCGTGGGATTTTGGCGTCCTCGGGCCCGCGGGCGGTCTCTTCTCGACGGTCGCGGATCTGCAGAAGTTTTTGGCGCTCTGGACCGAAGATCACGGACGTATGTCAACGCTCGCGCGCTCAATGCTGACGCCGCTAGCGCCCGGCGCTGACGCCGAAACGCGCATGGCGCTCGGCTGGCGGGTACGCACGCGCAATGGCCGCTCCATCGCTTGGTCGAACGGCAGCGGCGGCGGCGTGCGCTCGTTTATGGCGACGTCGCTGGATGATCGCTCTGGCGTGATCGGGTTCGCCAACATGGCCACTGGGATCGGCGTCGATGACATCGGCTTTCGCTCTCTTGATCCGAGTGAGCCCGTCGATGTGGCGCCGACGCCAGTCCGCGTGGCAATCACCGTCGCGCCAGCCGTTTTGCGCCAATACGTTGGAACGTACGCGCACGCGCCGGACGACACATTGAGCATCGTTCACGCCGGCGATGGCTTGGCGATCCAGCAGGGCGGTCAGCTCATCAGCCTCTTCGCCGAGACGGAGCGCCGCTTTTTCATTCGAGAGGTCAACGCCACGCTTGAGTTCTCGCCGGCGGTCAATGAGCTGTCGCCGTCCTTCACCCTCACGCAGCAGGGCCAGTCCTTTCTCTACGCCCGCCAGTAGCGCCTCATCGGTTCGAAAATCGGTTTGACTCGATACTTATCATAAAGTAGAAATATTATCGGTCGGGGTAAGGAGATTTGCGATGTCGGATTATTACCGCCCGAAGGGCCTCTCCAGCGCAATCTGTTACGTCGATCCCAAAGCCGCATTCCGCTGGCTGGAGGAGGCGTTCGGTTTCGAGCCCCTTATGGCGATCCTCGACGAGAACGAAAATCTCGCGCATTCGGAAATGAAGTTCGGCGACAGCGTCGTCATGGTCGGCAACGAATGGAGCGCCGATCACAAAAGCCCGAAATCGGTCAGCGGGAAGAACACGCAAACCGTGCACGTCCAGCTCGCAAGCGGGGAGGATATCGATGCGCACTGCGCGCACGCGCGCAAGGCCGGTGCGGAAATCCTGCAAGAACCGGACACGCAATTCTACGGAGACCGCACCTACCGCGCGCGCGACCCGGAGGGCCATATCTGGACCTTCGGCGTCACCCTTGAGCAGAAAACGCCAGAGCAATGGGACCGCGCAACCGGCCTCAAAACCAAGCCGCGCTTGGATTGAGCCATGTCGTTTGATCTTGAGGCCACCTATCTCGCGCTCGATGGCAAGGGCGGCGTTGTCGAAATGCCGGTGACGGCGGATTTCTGGGAGCGGATCGAAAGCTCGCCCGCGGCGGCGCATTCGATGATGGGCGTATTTCCGGTGCGGACCGATTGGTCCCATTGGGAGATGCATCCCGATGGTGATGAAGTGCTGGTGCTGATCGACGGGCGCCTCGACATGCTGCTCGATGATGGGCGCGAACAGCGCACCATCGCCATGCAAGCGGGCGCGACCTTGATCGTGCCCGCCGGCGTGTGGCATCGCGCGCTGGTGCGCGCGCCAGGGCGCTTGCTCGGCTTCACCTACGGCCCCGGCACGCGGCATCGCCCCGTATGAGCGCCAAGATCGACCGCACGCTCGCGGCCCTCGCGGATCCCGCGCGCCGGCGCGTGGTGGAGCTTTTGGGGCAGCGCCCGCGCCGCGCCGGCGAACTGGCCGAAGCGCTGCGCCTGCCGGCGCCCGCGATGAGCCGCCATTTGCGCACGCTGAAGCAGAGCGGCCTGGTGGAGGAGGCGCATCCCGAGTTCGACGCGCGCGTGCGCATCTACACGCTGAAAGCTGGCGCCATGGCTGAATTGAAAGATTGGCTCGCCCGCACCGAAGAGATGTGGAGCGATCAACTCGCCGCGCTGAAGGCGCATGTCGAGAAGAAGCACGGATGAGCGCGTCGGTGCTCGTATCGCTGAGGATCGCCGCACCGCCGCAAGCGGTATTCGATGCTTTTACGCAGGATATCGCGCTCTGGTGGCGCGCCAATCCGATGCTTCAACTCACCCCGCGCGGCGACGGCGAACTACGCTTTGAACCGGGCGAGGGCGGGCGCCTGATGACAACGCTCGCGGGCGGCAAGGAATTCGAGATCGGCCGCATCACGACATGGGCGCCGCCGCACGTCTTGGCGTTCACGTGGCGCCAAGCGACGTTTCCGCCCGATCGCGTCACCAACGTGGAGGTGCGGTTCGAACCAATAGGCGAAGGCACGCGCGTCAGCGTCACCCATTCCGGGTGGGACGCGATCCCGCAGGATCACGTCGCGCGCCACGGCTTCCCGCTCGTGCTGATTCAGCAGCGGCAGGGCGCGCAATGGCGCGCGGGCATGGCGGCCTTGTCGGCCGGATTGGGCTGATCCTTTACTGGTCTCGGCAAGCGCCGGTCCCTCGCATATTGCCGGTTGTAGCGCCCTAAGGGGTCAGTCGGCCTGTTCGCCGTCTTCCACCGGCACCATCACGTTCTGGCAAACGCGCTGGGGCATGCGCCGGCCGGTGATTTCCACCTCGCGGCACACGCGCTCACGCCGATATTGGCGCTCCGCGGGCGCCGCCTCGGCGGCGGGGGCGCTCTCCGCGGCGGGCGCGGCGGCCGCTGCGGATTCGGTCACGCCATGCTCGTGCGCGGTGGGCGCGGCTGCAGGGGCGGGGTCGCCAGCAATTGCCTGAAACAAGGTGAGAATCAAAAGTTCAATCAAAGCCGGCTCCCCACACGCGCCACCACATCGCTACCGAGCAGCGTGCTGCGCTCCATCCAAAGCTAATCGTGATCTATGCGCCCCGAGAGGCGCGGCGCGCCTTACGGCCCACGCGCCGGATTGTCCATCGCGCCGCGCCCGCCTTGCGACTGCATCTCGCGAAGCTGGGCGGCGGTGGCGGCGTTGAACGCTTCGTCCTCGGCGGCCGTTGTGCAGCGGCGCTGGCGGATGTTGGAGCCTTCCATACGGACCATGCGGCAGCGGCGTTCTTCCTGAGCCGCCGGCGCGGCCTGCGTCGTTTCAGTGGCCGCGGGCGCAGGCGCCGGCGCTGGATCGGCGGTCGCCACACTCGCCTGCAAGAGGCCGATGAAAAGAAGGTCAAGCATCTGAGCACCCCGTATATTGGCCGCCCAAATTGCCCGCGGCTGGGTCGGGCGTAAAGCCCTCAACCGCCGCGGCGCAGCGCAGCGCCATGTTTCGGCCAATCTGCGGCGGAAAATGCCGGAGAAATTTCTTGGGATTCCGGCCATGAAAATCACCCGCACCGGCTTGCTGAAGGCCTCCCCTTTCATCGCCCTGGTGGCTGGTTTCGCCGGCGGCGCGCTGGCGATTTCCCCTCTGGCGCGCGAGGCCATCGCTCCGCCGGCCGAGCAGCAGCAAGATCCCTATCTCCAACTGGTCCAGGCCGAACCTCTGGTGCGCGCCGCGCCCATGAGCCAGGGGCAGTTGCAGCTTTCGTTCGCGCCGGTGGCGGCCCAAGCGGGGCCGGCTGTGGTAAACGTGTATGCTGAGCGCGTCGTGCGCGGCATGGCGCGCGATCCCTTCTTCGGCCGGTTCAGCCAGCCGCGTGTCGAGCAATCGCTGGGCTCAGGCGTCATCCTGCGCGGTGATGGGATTATCGTCACCAACAACCACGTCATCCAGGGCGCCCAGCGCCTCAAAGTGGTGCTCGCCGATCGGCGCGAGTTTGATGCAGAGCTGGTGCTGGCCGATCCGCGCGTCGATCTGGCGGTGCTGCGCATCAATGCCGGCGAACAACTGCCCACGCTGCCGTTCTCGGACACGAGTTCGCTGCAGGTGGGTGATCTTGTGCTCGCCATCGGCAATCCGTTCGGCCTCAGCCAAACGGTCACAAGCGGCATCATCTCTGCGCTGGCGCGCACTGAGGTGGGCGTCAGCGATTATGCGTTCTTCATCCAGACGGACGCCGCCATCAATCGCGGCAATTCGGGCGGGGCGCTGGTGGACATGCGCGGCGCGCTCGTCGGCGTGAACACCGCGATCTTCTCCGAAGCCGGCGGCTCCAACGGCATCGGCTTCGCCATTCCCTCGGAGATGGTGCGCCGCGTCGTGGAAAGCGCCGTCTCTGGCGGCACGGAAGTGGTGCGCCCCTGGCTCGGCGCGCGCGTGCAGCCGGTGACGCAGGACATCGCCCGCTCGATGGGGCTCTCACGGCCTGAGGGCGTGATGGTGACGCAGCTTTATCCGCGCGCTGCGGGCGAGCGCGCGGGCCTGCGCGATGGGGATATCATCCTCTCCGTCGCTGGCGTGGCCGTGCGCGATGAAGGCGGCGTGCGCTACCAATTCGCCACCCAGCGCCCTGGCGTGCGCGTGCCGCTGGTGATCCGCCGCGACGGGCGGCAGATGACGTTGAACGCCGCCGCGGAAGCCCCGCCGGGCGGCGCGCCCGAAGCCCGCGAACTTGCCGGGCGCCATCCGCTCTCCGGCGCGCGCGTTGTGACGCTGACGCCGGCGACGGCGGAATCCTCTGGCCTCGATCCGTTCAAGAATGGCGTCTTCATCCAGGCGCTCGATCGCGGCGGCGTGGCTGCGCGCATCGGCTTCCGCCCCGGCGACATCATCGACGAAGTGAACGGGCGCCCGATGCGCGACGCGGGAGACCTCGATACCGCGATGAGCCAAAGCCAAAGCTGGGTCATCGGCCTCGAACGCGGCGGCCAGCGGCGCGAAGTCAGATTCTAAGGCTCAACCCTTCACGGGCGCGCCGATCGACCAGGAATGCCCGAACGGGTCTTTCAGCTGGCCGTACCGGTCGCCCCAGAATTGATCGGCCAGCGGCATGGTGACGCTCGCGCCCGCGTCCACGGCGCGCCGCCACCAGGCGTCCGCGTCATCGACTTCAAGATGAATGGTGACGCCCGCGGGCGCCGGCGCCGCGCCGCCGCCGCGAAATTCGGGAAAGTCATCCGAGAGCAGGATGGCCGCGCCGTTTACGCGAATGCGCGCATGCATGATGCGCACGCCATCCTCGCCATAGGCGCGGTATTCCTCGGTGGCGCCGAAGGCGCGGGCGTAGAAATCCATCGCCGCCTTGCCGCCTGTGACCGAAAGGTAGGGATAGACCCCAACCGGGATCGCGGAGCTTGCTTCAGCCATCGTCTGTCTCCTTCGAAGCGGCTATCTATAGCCCATGTCTGATTTGTTCGCCGCCGCCGGGCTTGACCAGGGCGCCCCCACGCCCTTGGCCGAGCGGCTGCGCCCGCAAACCTTGGCCGAGGTCGTGGGCCAGGATCACTTGCTGAAGCCCGAAGGCCCGATCGGACGCATGGTGGCGGGCAAGCGGCTCGCCTCCCTGATTCTCTGGGGGCCGCCGGGCGTCGGCAAAACCACAATCGCGCGCCTCTTGGCGGAAGAAACCGGGCACGAGTTTCAGCAGATCAGCGCCGTGTTCTCGGGCGTGGCCGATTTGAAGAAGGCGTTTGAAACCGCCAAGGGCCGGCGCGCGAGCGGCAAGCCGACTTTGCTGTTCGTGGATGAAATTCATCGCTTCAACCGCGCCCAGCAGGATGGCTTTTTGCCTTACGTGGAGCAGGGCGTGGTCACGCTCGTCGGCGCCACCACGGAAAATCCTAGCTTCGAAATCAACGCCGCGCTGCTTTCGCGCGCGCAAGTGTTCGTGCTCAAGCGCCTGGACGATGCCGCGCTCGATCTTTTGTTGCAGCGCGCCGAGAGGCTGCTCGGCAAACCGCTGCCGCTGACGAGCGAAGCGCGCATCGCTTTCACCAATCTCGCCGATGGCGATGGCCGCTACCTGCTGACGTTAGCCGAAGAACTCTTCGCGCTGAAAACCGTGAAGCCGCTCGATGCGAAGGCGCTGGGCGAGCTCCTGCAAAAGCGCGCGCCCGCGTACGACAAGGATCGCGAAGAGCATTACAATCTCATCTCCGCGCTGCACAAAAGCATCCGCGGCTCCGATCCGGACGCGGCGCTCTATTGGCTCGCGCGCATGGTGGCGGGCGGGGAGGATTTGCTGTTCATCGCGCGCCGCTTGGTGCGCGCGGCGGCGGAAGACATCGGCCTCGCCGATCCCACCGCGCTCCTGATCGCCAACGCCGCCAAGGACGCGGTGCATTTCATCGGCCCGCCGGAGGCGGAGCTGCATCTCGCGCAAGCGGTGATCCACCTCGCCACCGCGCCCAAATCCAATGCGGCGTACGTGGCCTGGAAGGCCGCCAAGCGCGCGGCGAACGAAACCGGCGCGCTCGGCCCGCCCATGCACATCCGCAACGCGCCGACCAAGCTGATGAAAGAGCTCGGCTACGGCCAAGGTTATGCTTATGACCACGATGCCGAAGATGGCTTCTCCGGCCAAAGCTATTTTCCCGATGAGATGAAGCGCCTCCAATTTTACGCCCCCGAAGGCCGCGGCCGCGAAGGCGCGATCAAGGAGCGTTTGGAGCATTGGGCTAAGCTGCGCAGCCAGCGCGATGAATGAGCTTTCCGCGCAAGACGTTGCCCACGTCCGCGCGCTCCTCATCCACGAGGACGCGCACGTGCTCGCGTTCAACAAGCCTGCCGGCCTCGCCGTGCAGGGCGGATCGGGCGTGGCGCGCAGTCTTGAAGATTTGCTCGCCGCGTTCGCCAAATCGAACGGCAAGCGCCCGCGCCTCGTGCATCGGCTGGACCGCGAAACCTCCGGCGTGATCATCGCCGCGCGCACCAAGCCGGCCGCCGCTTTTTTCTCCGAAGCGTTCGCCAGTCGCGACGCGAAGAAAACCTATCTCGCCATCGTCTGCGGGGGCGCTCCGGATCCCGCCGAGGGCGAGATCGCGCTGGCGCTGCAAAAATCCTCCCGCCGCGGGCTCGACATCATGGAGCCCGCCCCAAACGGCCAAAGCGCGCTGACGCGCTACAAAACGCAGGCGGCCACGCCGCAAGCCGCGCTGGTCGAACTCCGCCCCGAAACCGGGCGCATGCACCAGCTGCGCGCGCACCTTGCCGCGATCGGGCGCCCGATCGCCGGCGATGGCAAATATGGCGGCTTGTTCCAAATCGGCGCCGCCGCCATCCCGAGCCTCATGCTGCACGCCGCCGCGCTCGACATCGCCCATCCGGCCGGGCCGCGCCTTGCGCTTGCCGCGCCGCCGCCGGCCGCGTTTTTGGCCGCACAGCGATCACTTGGGCTTGATGGCGCCTCTTGAGGCGGCGCGCGGGCGGATTAGCTGATAAGCTGCCGCCACCGGCAAACAGCCCGCGAGATTCGCCCATGCGCCACTTGATTGTTCTTGCCGCCTTCGCCGCGCTCGCCGCGTGCGCGTCCACGCCGCGTTATGAGCCCGCGGCCCAACAGGGCGCCGCCCGGTATCCGGAAGCGCAGATCGAATCCAATCGGTATTTCGTGACCTACCGCGCCTCAAGCGCCGCCGATGCGTCGCTACTGCACGATTATGCGCTGTTGCGCGCGGCCGAACTCACGGTTGAGCGCGGCGGCGATTGGTTCGTGGTGGACCGGCGCACGCTTGATGCCGCCTCTGGGGGGCGCAGCGGCCCCAGCATCGGCGTCGGTGTCGGCGGGGGCTCCTGGGGCGGGCGCGGCGGCGGCGGCGTCAGCGTCGGCATGAACTTCCCGCTCGGCGGCGGGAGCGGCCAGCGCGCCGGTGCGGTCACGCTCGAAATCCGCATCGGCCAAGGCCCCAAGCCTGACGACGCCAACGCCTACACCGCCAGCGAAACCGCCGCGAACCTCCGCGCGCGCTTGCTCAGCGGCGCATGACGCAGCTCTTGCTGGTCGCGCTCGGGGGAGCGATCGGGTCGCTGGCGCGCTACGGCGTGGGCCTTGCGGCCGCGCGCTGGTTTGGCCTCGCCTTTCCGTGGGGCACGTTGGCGGTGAATATTGTCGGCGGCTTGGCCATGGGGCTGCTCGCGGCGCGGGTCGGGCCTGAGCAAGAGAGCGTGCGGCTTTTCCTTGGCGTCGGTCTTTTGGGCGGGTTCACCACGTTCTCGGCGTTTTCGCTTGAGACAGTGCGGCTAATGGAGCAAGCCCCCGCCCAAGGGGCGCTCTATGTGGCGGCGTCGGTCGTTTTGGCCGTCGGCGCGTGCTGGGCAGGATTGGTGCTGGGACGATGAAGGCGGTCGAGACCGTCGCGGTGAGTGAAGACGACGGCGCCCCCAGGATCGATCGCTGGCTGCGCCGCCGCTATCCGCAGCTGACGCAAGGCCAAGTCGAAAAGATGCTGCGCACCGGCCAGGTGCGCGTCGATGGCGCGCGTGTGAAGGCGTCCGATCGCCTGGCGCCCGGCCAGCTGGTGCGTGTGCCGCCGCTGCCGGATGCGCCCGCGCCGCGCGCGCCCGGCGCGATCAGCGTGAAGGACGAAGAATACGTCCGCTCGCTGGTGATCCATAAGGACAACGACGTCATCGTGCTGAACAAGCCCGCTGGCCTTGCCGTGCAGGGCGGCACGAATACGCTGCGCCATCTGGACGGCCTGCTGCCCGCCTTGCGCTTCGACGCGGAGAAGAAGCCAAAGCTGGTGCATAGGCTCGACCGCGACACCTCCGGCTGCCTGGTGCTGGCGCGCCATCCGCGCGCGGCGGCGTGGCTGGGTGACGCGTTCCGTGATCGCGACACCGATAAAATCTACTGGGCGATCGTGATCGGCAGTCCGCGTCCGAAAGTGGGCGAGCTGCGCTCCTGGATGCGCAAGGCCCCCGGCGTGCACGACGCCGATCGTGAAATGATGCAAAGCGCGCTGCAAAGCCAAGACGGCGCAGTGCACGCGATCACGCAATACGTGGTGCTTGAGGAAGCGGCGCAGAGCGCGGCCTGGGTGGCGCTGCGCCCCGTCACCGGGCGCACGCACCAATTGCGCTTTCATATGGCCGAGATGGGCCACGCCATCGCCGGCGATCCCAAATACAAATGTGATCGCCCCACGCCCGGCGGCTTGGAGCGTCAGCTTCTGCTGCATGCGCGCGCGATCCGCTTGCCCCATCCTTCGGGCGGCACGCTGAACGTCACCGCGCCGCTCGCGCCGCACATGAAAAAGGCGTTCGAGATGCTGGGCTTTGACGAGCGCGAGGCGAAAGATCCGTTCGCCCCGTTCGGATCCGGCAAATGAACGTCGTTCAGGAAGCCTCCGCCATCGCCAAGGCGAGCCGGGAGCTTCTGAGCCGCGGCGATCCTGTCGGCGCCGAACGCGTTTTGCAGCCCGTGCTGAAAAGCCTGCGCACCGATGCTTCGGCGCTGCATCTGATGGGCGTCATCAAGCAGGCGCAAAACCAGCTGGAAGAAGCCGAGCGCTATTTGCGCAGCGCCATCGCCCACGCGCTCTCCGAAGGCGGCTATTACAACGATCTCGGCGTCGTCCTGCAGGCGCTCGGAAAATACACGGAGGCGATCCGCGTCTATCGCGCCGCCCAGGTTCTGATCCCGGAAGCGGAAGCCGTGCGCGTCAATCTTGTGCGTTGCCTGATGGCGGCTGGCGAAATGGCCGACGCCGAGCGTGAAGCGCGGCTCTACATCGACGTTAAGCCCGGGCCAGAAGCGTGGACGCTGCTGGGCCAAGTGCAGCGCGCGATGGAGCGACATGAGCAGGCGCTGGGATCGGCCGCCGCTGCGCTGGAATACGAGCCGAAATTGCGCGGCCTGCGCATGAATTACGCCGCCGCCCTTGAGCGCGCGGGCCGCCCGGGCGAGGCGCTGGAATTCTACAAGCAGCTGGTCGCTGAAAAGCTCGATAGCCCGGAACTGGCGCTCAGCTGCGCACGCGGGCTGTTCCACGCCGGCGCGCGCAAAGAAGCGGAAGATTTGCTGGCGCGTGCGATCGAGCCTTGGCCCACCGCCGCGCTGCATGGCGCGCTGGCGCGCATGCGCATGTTGCGCGGCGAGGGCGAAGCCGCCACCGGGCCGATCGAAGCCGAACTCGCCAAGCGGCCGGCCGATGTGGCGCTCTGGCTCGCGTGCGCGGATGCGCTGCACCGTGGCAAGCATCACGTGAAGGCGCTACGCGTGCTGGATTTGGCGTTACGCCAAGCGCCGGAAACGCCGTCGTTGCTGACGGCGTTCGGCTTCGTGCTGGATGAGCTCGATCGGCCCGAGGACGCGCTGAAGGCGCTCGCGCGCGTGGCGCAGCTCTCGCCTGGCGATCGCCCGGCGCTGCGCAATATGCTCTCGACCATGCTGCGCGCGCGCCGTGTGGAGGATGCGCTCAAGATCGCGCGCGAGCTGCGCGCCGACGATCCAGACGATCAATACCTGTTGGCGATCGAGGGCACGGCGCTGCGCCTGCTCGGCGATCGGCGCCATCGCGTGCTCTACGATTACGATCGCCTAGTGCGCATTTATGATCTGCAGCCCCCACGCGGCTATTTCACCACCGAGAACATGAACGCGGCTTTATCCGACGTGCTGCGCAGGCAGCATCGCGTCAACGCCCATCCGCTGGATCAAAAGCTGCACAACGGCACGCAAACCGGGCGCACGCTGCTGACTTCCGATGATCCCGCGATCAAAGGCTTCATGGCCGGCGTCGATGAAGCCGTGCGCGATTACATTTCGCGCCTCAAAGCCGATGTCAGCGATCCGGTCGGGTGCCGGCGCACCGAGCGCTTCCGATTCTCGGGCCTCTGGTCCACGCGCCTCACCAATGAGGGCTATCTGCCCAACCACGTGCATGACCGCGGCTGGATCAGCTCAGCCTATTACGTCTCCATCATGGGCGCGGAAAAGCCGAAAGACCCGCGCGCCGGCTGGCTCAAATTTGGCGAACCGCCGCGCCAGACGCCCGGCTGCGAGGTGGAAGCCGCGCACGAGCCAAAGCAGGGGCGCCTGGTGCTGTTTCCCTCATATTTCTGGCACGGCGCAGCCCAATTCGAAGGCAGCGAGCGGCTCTCGCTTTCGTTTGACGTGATCCCAAGCTGACCGCTTTCGCGCCTTCTTCTGCGGAGGAGGGCGCCATGAGCCAACCACTGCCGACGAGCTACCAATTCAAACTCGATGCGGGCCTCATGCTGATGGTGACGGGGCTGGGAGGCATTTTCATTCTGCTTGCGCTGGCGCCGCAATTTTCCATTGATTTGGGCCCTGTTTATCGATGGATCGCCGGCGTGACGGGAGCTGTTTGCGTCGCCATTCCCGCTTATTGCGCGCTCGCAAATGCAGGCGTTAGCCTGGACATGGATGGCTTCGAGAGGCGCGACATGCGCGGGCGCAAGCGCTATCGCTGGGCGGAAGTTTCCGAATTTCGCGTGATCGAAATCCGTATCCGCGGCGGGGTCAGCCGCGCGGTGGGCTTCAATGTCGCGGATCCCTCGCGCCTAGAGGCGTTCAACGGCGCCCTGGTCAGCAGCCACGACGCCATCGGCCAATTGCTGATCGGCGACACTTGGTTCGCCTGCGCGCTGATGAACGCCTTTCGCGCCCGGGCGCTTGGCTTGCCTCAGCCCCAGGCTTGAAATTTCCCGCGCGCTCGTGTGCTTGGGGGCGATGAACGCCCCGCGCCGCTTCTACAAACACGCCGCCGCCACGCCCGCGCGCGGCGTCGCCCTGGATGAGCGCACCTTGCGCACGCCCGGCGGCGCCGTGTTCACCGCGCCCAGCGCAGCGCTCGCCGAAGCGGTGGCCGCCGAGTGGAACGCACAGGGCGAAGCGATCATCCCAGCCTCCATGCCGCTCACGCAACTCGCCTTCGCCGCGATCGACTGGACGCCCAAGAGCCGCGCGGAATTGATCGATTACGTCACCGCCTACGCGCAAACCGATCTCTGCTGCCACCGCGCGGAAAGCCCTGAGGGCTTGGTCGCGAGTCAGAGCCTGCATTGGGATCCGCTCGTGGCTTGGGGGAGCGAGGCGCTGGGGGTCGACCTGCCCATCGTCACCGGCATCATCGCCGCCGAGATCGATCCCGCAATGCGCGAACGGCTGGTCGGATATGCTTCAGGTCTGGATGATTTTCGCCTCACAGGCTTGGCCCAGGCCGCCGGGCTCTCCGGTTCGGCGCTGATCGCCCTGGCCATGGCGGCGCGGCGTATTGACGCCAAGGCCGCTTTTGAAGCCGCCGCGCTCGATAATCTGTGGAGCCTCGAGCGCTGGGGCGAGGACATCGAAGCCCGCGCCAAGCTGGACAGAATGCGCGCCGAGTTCGAAAACATCACCGCCTTTTTCAAGACGTTGGACTGATCGCCCATGAAAGACATCATCGCCGCCCTGGAAGCCAAGCGCGAAGCCGCGCGCCTCGGCGGGGGCGAAAAGCGCCACGCCGCCCAGCACGCCAAAGGCAAGCTCACCGCGCGCGAGCGCATCGAGCTGCTGATGGACGAAGGCAGCTTCGAAGAATTCGACATGTTCGTCGAACCGCGCGCCAATGATTTCAGCAAGCCCGAGCAAAACGTGCCGGGCGATGGCGTCGTCACCGGCTGGGGCACGATTAACGGCCGCGTCGTCTATGTGTTCTCCAAGGACTTCACCGTGCTCGGCGGCTCGCTCTCGGCCACGCACGCCGCGAAGATCTGCAAAGTGCAGGACATGGCGATGAAGAACGGCGCGCCGATCGTCGGCATCTTCGATGCGGGCGGCGCGCGCATTCAGGAGGGCGTGGAAAGCCTCGCCGGCTACGCCGACATTTTCCAGCGCAACATCCTCGCCTCCGGCGTCATCCCGCAAATCTCCGTCATCATGGGGCCGTGCGCGGGCGGCGATGTGTATTCCCCGGCGATGACCGACTTCATCTTCATGGTGAAGGATACGAGCTATATGTACGTCACCGGCCCCGAAGTGGTGAAAACGGTGACGAACGAAATCGTCACGCATGAGGAGCTTGGCGGCGCGCGCGTGCACGCCAGCAAATCCGGCGTGGTGGACGGCGCCTATGAAAACGATTTCGAGACGTTGGCGCAGATGCGCCGGCTGATCGATTTCCTGCCGCTTTCCAACCGCGAAAAGCCGCCCACGCGCCCGCACTATGATGATCTGACGCGCGAGGAGCCCTCGCTCGACCGCCTGATCCCCGATAATCCCAACAAGCCGTATGACATGAAGGAGCTGATCGAGAAGGTAGCCGATGAAGGCGATTATTTCGAGATCAGCCCCGAATTCGGCAAGAACATCATCACCGCCTTCGCGCGCCTCGATGGCTCCACCGTCGGCATCGTCGCCAACCAGCCGATGACGCTGGCGGGCGTGCTCGATATCGACGCCAGCCGCAAAGCCGCGCGCTTCGTGCGCTTCTGCGATGCGTTCAATATCCCGATCGTGACGTTCGTGGACGTGCCGGGCTTCCTGCCGGGCACGCGTCAGGAGCTCGGCGGCCTCATCAAGCACGGCGCGAAACTGTTGTTCGCGTACGGCGAAGCTACCGTGCCGAAAGTGACCGTCATTACGCGCAAAGCCTATGGCGGCGCCTATGACGTGATGAGCTCCAAGCACCTGCGCGGCGACGTGAATTACGCTTGGCCCTCCGCCGAAATCGCGGTGATGGGCGCCAAGGGCGCGGTGGAGATCATTTTCCGCGCCGATATCGGCGATCCGGAAAAGATCGCGGCCCGCACGCAGGAATATTCCGACCGCTTCGCCAACCCGTTCGTCGCCGCCTCACGCGGCTTCATCGACGACGTGATCATGCCGCGCGAAACCCGGCGGCGGATAATCCGCGCGCTGGCGACTCTGAAGAACAAGAAGCTAGAGAACCCGTGGAAGAAGCACGATAATATTCCGCTTTAGGCTCTGCGCGCGAGGCTAGCGCACCTTCTCCTCTTGCGGAGGAGAAGGTGGCCCGAAGGGCCGGATGAGGAGGAGCGAGCATCCGGCGCTTCGGTTTGGCTGAAAGCACGCACCG
>DAOMPU010000030.1:0-14944 GCA_035444925.1 Terricaulis sp.
CAGCGAGCGTCAGCGTGGGCGCGCAGGATGAATTCACCCGGCTCTCGTTCCGCTTCGCCGGCGCCACCAGCGTGACGCCGAGCCTGGAAGGCAGCCGGCTCGATCTGCGCTTCTCCCGCGCGGCCGATATTGATCTTGCTGAGCTGCGCGCAAACCTGCCGCGCTTTGTGCGCGATGTGCGCCGCGTCAGCGCTGCGGGCGCGCCGCTGCGCATCGCCGTCACGCTCGCGCCCGGCGTGCGCCACCGCCACTTCGCCGATGGCGACCGCGTGGTGGTGGATCTGTTGCCGGTGTCGGCGGGCTCTGCGGTCACGGTTACGGAAAACGGCGTCAGCGCGCCCACGCCCGCGGCGCAAGTCAATGGCGTGGCGCGCGTGCGCGTGGTCGAAGAAGCCAGCGTCACCCGCATCGCCGTGGAATGGCCCGCGCCCGCGCGCGCGGCCGCGTTCCGGCGCGGCGAAGCCATCTGGCTGCTGTTCGACGCCGCGGGCCGCATTGATCTCTCCGGCGTGCAGCGCGCGGGCCGGCGCCACCGCGACATCGAAGTGGTGCGCGGCGAGGGCGTGATCGGCCTGCGCATTCCCGCCTCAACAGACGTGCTCGTCTCCGCCGCCGTGCGCGACAACGAATGGATTTTCACGCTGGGCGCCAGCGCCGAGGCGGCGGGCCTTGCGCCGCTGATCCGCGAAGTGGCGCCAGATGGGCGCGCGCGGCTGATCGCACAATTCGGCCGCGACGGCGCGGTGCGCTGGATCAACGATCCCGAGATCGGCGATCGCATTGGCGTCGCGTTGGTTGGCGGCCCGGCCAAGGCCGTGGATTCACGCCGCGCCACGATTGAGGCGGCGCTTCTGCCTACGGCGCATGGCGCGGTGATCGAAGCGCGCGCCGATGGCGTCACCGGCGCATTTGAGCGCGGCAATCTTGTGGTTTCGCGCGGCCAGGGGCTGATCGCCGGCGCGGCGCCCGCGCAAAGCGGGCATGCGGCCGATCTGGAAGCTGCGCTGTTGGCCGAAAGCATGGGCGCAGCGCCCAGCGCCGAAGTGCAAGCCGCCGCCGCGCAATCTTTGGCGCAGGTGCGCGCGCATATCGATGATTTGACGCGTGCCGCCGCCATGGAAGGCACGGACGAAGGCGCGCCCGTGACCGCGCGGCTCGAACTTGCGCGCTATCTGCTGCAAAACGAATTTGCACACGAAGCCATGGCCGCGCTGCGCATCGCCGCCATCAACCAAAGCGAATTGGCCGAGATCGACCCCGAATATCGCCTGATGCGCGCCGCCGCCAACGTGATGATGGGCCGCCCGCACGAAGCGATGGCCGATCTCAACGCCTCGGCGTTGCGCGACAACACTACCGCCGCACTGCTGCGCGGCTACGCGGCCGCCCAACGCCAGGAATGGAGCGACGCGCGCCGTGATCTGGATCGCGGCCAGAGCGCGCTTGAAGGCATGCCGCCCGCCTGGCGTGCGCGCATGCAGTTGGCGCTGGCGCGCGCGGCGTTGGAGCTGAACGACATCGCCGCTGCCGAAGCTGCGGCCAGTTCCGCCATGGGCCAGGCGCCCGACGCGCGCAATCGCTACGCCGCACGCTTGGTGCAGGCGCGCATCGCCGCCGCGCGCGATCAGCGCGACGCCGCGCTCGCCACGCTCGATGAATTGTCACGCGTGCGCGATGAGGAAATCGCCGTGCAGGCCAGCGTCGAAGCGTTGCGCCTGCGCCGCGCCGGCGGCGATCTGCCGGCCGCGCAAGCGGTGGAGCTGCTCGAGGCGCTGCGCTATCGCTGGCGCGGGGACGCGACAGAACTCAGCGTCGTCGGCATGCTGGGCGATGTGTATTCAGAGCTTGGCCGCTGGCGCGAAGCGATGTCCACCATGCGCATCGCCGCCGATCGCTTCCCCACCAACCCCGCGTCGCGCCATCTGCGCGCGGATATGTCGAACCTGTTTGAGCGGCTCTTCCTCGATGGTGAAGCCGATCAGCTGGAGCCGATCCAGGCGCTCGGCTTGTTCTACGAATTCTCCGACATCACGCCCGTTGGCCCGAATGGCGATCGCATCGTGCGCTTGCTGGCGGGGCGGTTGGTGCATGTCGATCTGTTGGAGCAGGCGGCGCTGCTGCTGCAGCATCAGGTGGATGAGCGCCTGCAGGGCGTTTCGCGCGCGCAGGTCGCCGGCGATCTCGCGGCGATCTATCTGATGGATCACAAGCCCGATCAGGCTTTGGTGGCGCTGGGCAATACGCGCGTGCCTAACATGCCGGCGAATTTGCAAGCTGATCGCCGCATCCTCGAAGCGCGCGCGCTGCTGGAGCTTGGGCGCCTGGAGGCCGCCGCCGAATTGGTTGAGCGCGACCGCAGCGAGAACGCCCAGCGCGTGCGCGCGGAAGCGGCCTGGCGCGCGCGCGATTGGGATCGCGCGGCGGTGGAAATCCGTGCGCTGCTGGCGCTGCGCGATCGCGCGGCGGGCTTTGATGAAGCGGCGCGCCACGCCGTGCTGCGCGCGGGCGTGGCGATGACGCTGGCCGGCAACGAGCAGGGCGTGCGCGCGCTCTACCGCGAATACGCCGCCGACATGGCGGGCACTGAGTCAGCGGATGCGTTCGAAGTCGTCGCCGCTGGCGTCAACGCCGAAGGCGCCGCGATCCGCGATGTCGCACGCGCGGTGGCGCGCACCGATCTGATGGATCGCTTCATGCAAACCCAGCGCGCACGCATGACGCGCGAAGCGGCGGAGGCCGAGCAAGCCGCAACCCCCGCGCCGCAAGCGGCGGTCGCGCCTGCTGCAACGCCCGCGCCCGCGGGCTAAGCTTATTCCTGCGCGCCAGCATAGGCGCGTTGATCCAGCGGCGTGTAGAGCGCGGGCCCGCCGGCGGCGAGGTGATCGAGTTCCGGCGTGGGCTGGCCATAGCGGCGCCGGCACAGGCTCATGTGCGAGATGGCGCGCTCGGCGTAGTCGCGGCTTTCGGCCCGCGGCATGGTTTCCAGCAGCATGAGCGGATCGATGTCCGAAGGCTGCGTCGCCAGCCAGCGCGAGAGCCAGCCGGGGCCGCCATTATACGCCGCGAACACGCGCCCGAGATCGCCGTCATTGTGGAACGAGCGCATAAGCCAATGAATGTAGCTTTGGCCCAAACGCATGTTGAGGCCGGGCTCAAACAGCGCCGCGGGCTGGCGGCGATAATTGGTCGAGCGGTCCATGTCGCGCGCGGTGGAGGGCAGCAGCTGCATCAGCCCGCGCGCGTTGGAAACGGAAACCGCCTTCGGATTGAAATAGCTCTCCTGGCGCACGATCGCGTAGATCAATGCGCGGTCGAGGCTGAAGCCGTCATCGGGCTCGAACGTGGTCGCCGGGCAGAAGCCGGCGGCGACTTCCGGCCCGCCATACTCAGCAGCGCGCAATTGCGCGGCGGGCGCGTGCAGCGCTTCGGCCAGCGCCAAGAACGTGCGGTCGTCATCGCGGCTCAAGTTTGCGTGCAGGCGGCGCAATTCGCCTTCCACTTCCGAAAGCCGGCCAAGCTGGCCAAGCGCGGCGGCGCGGCGCGCGCCGGGATGGCGCTCCACGAACGCTTCCAGCGCGCCGCGCTCCACTTGCGGCGCTTCGAACGAAAGCGCGCTTTCGCGCCCGAGTTGGGCTTCGGCCAATTGGCCGTAGAAGGTCCAGGGCCGTTCGGCGGCGGCTTCCAGGTGCAGCGTCACGCCATTGGTTTCGCCCGCGGCGAGGCGCGCGCGTGCGGCCCAGAAGTGCGCGGCGGCGCGCGCCCAGCCGCCATGATTGGCCCATTGCGTCGAGGCTTCGAACTGGCGCACCGCTTCGGAATAATCGTGCGCGCGATAAGCGACGAGGCCCAGCTGAAATTGGATCTGCCCCGCGCGCGGGCCGTACGCATGTTCGGCGCCGATCGCACGCGCTCGCTCATCATTGCGCACGCCGATGGCTTCGGCGATCTGCTCCACCGCCGCGCGCGCGGCGCGGCTATCGCCTTCGATCGGCGGGGGCGTGCCCGGCAGCAGGCGGCGCGGGCCGGCGGCGGGCTGCGGCGCGGTTACTCCGCGCCGGCGCGCGCGGCTGGAGCGCGAAGCCATCGCCCGCTCGTACACGGCGGGCGCGATGCCATAGTCGCCGTAGCGGTTGAGCCAGGAAACGAAGGCGCCCCATTCGGCGCCGTAAGCGCGCGCGCTCAGCATGCGCCCGCGCACCACCGGCTCAAGCACCGGATCGTCCACGCGGCCGAGGGCTGTGTTGGCGGCGCGCCAATTGCCGGACTCCACCGCGTCGAACGCGGCGCGGTAGGCGGCTTCGTCTTGCTCGGAGAGCGCCAGGATGCGCGGCTGCGCGGCGGCCGGCGCGGCGAGCGCGAAAAGGGCGAGGGCGGCGAGGGCGGTGCGGAGCGTCGTCATCGGAGCCTTAAATGTTTAGGAGGGCGGGGCTTTGGCCACGCCCAAATCGTTGAGCCAGGATTCGGCGTTGAGCAGGTCCGCCCAAGCCAAGCGCTTCTGCTGCGGCTGGCGCAAAAGGTATGCCGGATGAAGCATCACCATCGCGTTGATGGAGAGGCCTTCGCGCTCATATTTCATCCGCCGCCCGCGCAGCTTCAGCACCCCGTCCGTGCGGGCGAGCATCGTATGCGCGGCGGATTTACCGGCTAAAATCAGCAACTTGGGCTGAACCAGCTGCACCAGCCGCTCGGCGAAAGGCAGGCAGGCCAGGATCTCCCCCGGCGTGGGATCGCGATTGCCGGGCGGGCGCCAGTAGATCGTGTTGGAAATCAGCAGGTTAGATTTTCGACTGACGCCGATCTGAGCCAGCATCCGGTCCAGCAGCTGCCCGGAGCGGCCCACGAACGGCTTGCCCTGCTGGTCTTCGTCTTTGCCCGGCGCTTCGCCGATCAACAGCACCGGCGCATCGTCGATCCCATCGGAAAATACGGTATTTCGCGCCGTCGCCTTCAGGGCGCAGCCCTCGAACCCGGCCAATGCGGCGCGCAGCTCGGCAACCGAATTGGCCGCGGCGGCCAGCTTGCGGGCGTCCTCGTCGGCGGCGGGCGGCGGGGCGGAGGCACGGCGTACCGGCTTTGGGGCGCTGGCCGGCTCCTGCCGGGGGCTCGCGGGCCGCGCGGTTTGGGCCGCGGCGGGCGCCGCAATTGGCGCGGCGTAAACCGCCTCCGCGCCGTCCATATCGACCCCCGCGCTGCGCCAGAAGGCGAGGAGCGCGCGGGCGGCGCTGCGGTCGAGTTCCGGCTGCATGGCCGCTCAATAGCAGGGAATCGCCGCATTGAACAAAGCCCCAAAGCCCCAGGGCCGCCTTGCGCACCCGCGAAGGAGCTTTGATAAGCAACATGAACAGGGAGACACCATCGTATGGCCGACGATGAAGCACGCGAATCTATGGAATACGACGTCGTCATCGTGGGCGCGGGGCCCGCGGGGCTCGCGGCGGCGATCCGGCTGAAACAGCTCGCCGCCGAAGCGGGATCGGAAATTTCCGTCGCGGTGCTGGAGAAAGGCGCCGAAGTTGGCGCGCATGTGCTTTCGGGCGCGGTGGTCGATCCGTGCGGGCTTGATGCGCTGATCCCCGATTGGCGCGAGAAGGGCGCCCCGCTCGAAACGCAAGTGAAGAGCGACGAGTTCAAAATCCTCGGCCCCAACGGCGCGGCTAGCTTGCCGACCTTCCTGATGCCGCCGCTGATGAACAATCACGGCAATTATATCGGCTCGCTTTCGAACCTGGCGAAATGGCTGGGCGGCCAAGCGGAAGAGCTGGGCGTTGAAATCTATCCCGGCATGGCCGCTTCCGCGCCGGTCTATGATGAAAGCGGCGCGCTCAAAGGCGTGGTCGCCGGCGTGTTCGGCATCGGCAAGGATGGCGAGAAGAAAGCCGATTATCAGCCCGGCATGGAATTGCACGGCAAGTACGTGTTCATCGCCGAAGGCGTGCGCGGCTCGCTGGCCAAAGTGCTGCAAAAACGCTTTGATTTATGCGCGAAAAGCGATCCGCAAAAATTCGGCATCGGCATCAAAGAGCTTTGGGAAGTACCGAAGGAAAAGCACAAGCCGGGCGCTGTGCTGCACACCGTCGGCTGGCCGCTGGACGATAAAACCGGCGGCGGCTCGTTTCTCTATCATTGGGGCGATCGCTACGTTTCCGTCGGCTACGTGGTGCACCTGAATTACAGGAACCCCTACCTCTCGCCGTTCGACATCTTCCAGCAGCACAAGCTGCACCCGGAAATCCGCGAGCACATCGAAGGCGGCAAGCGCATCGCCTATGGCGCGCGCGCGATCACCGAAGGCGGCTTCCAATCGGTGCCGCAGCTTTCATTTCCGGGCGGGGCGCTGATCGGCTGCTCGGCTGGCTTCGTCAACGTGCCGCGCATCAAGGGCAGCCACAACGCGATCCTCACCGGCATGATGGCGGCGGAAGCGGCGTTTGAAGCGATCAGCGCCGGGCGCCAGCGCGATCGGCTGGAGGCCTATGACGAAGCCTACCGCGAAAGCGACGTGCGCAAGGATTTGCACCGCGTGCGCAACGCCAAGCCCTTGCTCTCCAAGCTGGGCACGTTCTGGGGCGGGGTTGTCGGCATGTTCGATATGTGGACCGCCACGATGTTCGGCGGCGCGTCCTTTTTCGGCACGCTCAAGCACGGCAAGGCCGATTACGCGGCGCTGGACCCTGCCTCAAAGCACAAGCCGATCGCTTACCCAAAGCCGGACGGGGTGCTGACCTTCGACAAGCTCTCCTCGGTCTATCTTTCCAACACCAACCATGAGGAAGATCAGCCCGCCCATCTCACCCTGCTTGACCCGGCCATCCCGATCCGGGTCAACCTCCCCGAATACGCCGAGCCGGCGACACGATATTGCCCAGCTGGCGTGTACGAAGTGCTTTATGACGAGGCAGGGGCCAATCCACGCTTCCAGATCAACGCGCAAAACTGCGTTCACTGTAAAACGTGCGACATCAAAGACCCGAGCCAGAATATAAACTGGGTCTGCCCCGAAGGCGGGGGCGGGCCGAACTATGCGAACCTCTAAGCGCCCGAAGGGCGGAAAGGCGACGGCACATGCGTAAGGCGTTTCTGGCGGCGGGCGTGGCGATGCTGGCTTTGGCGGGCGCGCCCGCGCTAGCCCTGGCGCAAGCCGAGCCCCAAGCCGAGCAGGCGGCCGCGAACGTGGTCCCCACGTCGGCGCTGCTGGCGGCGACCTCGCCGCCGGACGCCGCGCCCAACCGCACCTATGAAAACGCCGAAGCCGCGCTGCGCGAGGCGGATGTAGATTACGTCGTGCGCGAAGGGCGCAAGCTCACCACCGAAGGCGAGCGCCAGCCGGTGTGGACCCTCGCCGTGTTCGCCGATGAGATCGCCGCCGGGCGCAATGCGGAGGCGCGTGCGGTGCTTGAGAACGCGCCAGGGGGCGTCGCCGGCCCGATGGGCGACATGCTGGAGCCGTTCCTGCTCGCCGCGGAAAACCGCGCCGACCGCGGCGTCGAGCGCGTCGATTCAGGAGCAGACAATCTGCCCGCGCCGCTGCCCGAAGTGGCGCGCGCCCTGGTGTTCGAAGCGGCTGGCCGTTTGCCGGAGGCGGCGGCGGTGTACGCCGAGATGGCGGGGCGCCTCGATCTTACCGCGCCGCCCGATCGCGAGCCGGCGACGCTGCAAGAATTTGAGCGCTCGCTCAGCGCCGCGCGCACCGCGCATGCGCTCTATCGCGCCGCGCTGACGCATCATCGCCTCGGGCGCACCGACGATGCGCGCCGCTATTACGAACTGGTCAAAACCTTCGCCCCGCGCTCGATCGACGTGGATCGCAACCTCGAACGTCTCGCCGCGGGCGAGCAGCCGAGCGAGGCGCCGCTCGATGCGCGCCGCGCCCTGGGCCGCTGGATGCTTTTCCTAGCGGAGTTCGTCACGCAGGCTGAAATGCTGACGCGCGTGCTGGCCTCGGAAGATCCTGCGATGGGCCTCGACAGCACCACCGGCTCGGCGCTGTTGCAGATCGGCGTGCTGCTCGCGGGCGATGCGGATGATTGGCGCCTGCACGCGGCCAATCAGCTTACGGGCGTGCGCAGCCTCGAAGGCGCCGAGCGCATCCTCGCCACCATGCCGGCCGATAGCGTGTTCGCGCCCGACGCGGATGTGGCGCGCGCCGGCATTCTGATTGAGCGCAACCGCGATGCGGAAGCCATCGCCGCCGCTGAGCGCGCTTTGGCCAATGCCGGCGATCGCTGGACGCTGATCGCCTCCGCCGGCGATATTTATCGTCAAGCCTATCGCCCGCGCGAATCCGTGGCCGCGTTCAATCGCGCGCTCGAATTGGTGCAGGAGCCGAAGGATCAGGCCGACGTGCTGGGCTGGCGCGCCTACGCGCACCGCTTCGCCGGCGATATTCGCGCCGCCAGCGCCGATGCGCGCCGCGCTTTCGAGCTTGATCCCAGCGTCGATACGCGCCTGCTTTATGTGTCCATCCTGATGGATGATCCAAACGGCTGGTCCGATGGCATCCGCGTGGCGCGCACCTTGTTTGCGGAGCAGCCGGATTCGGTGTTGCGCCTCAACGCGCTCGGCTATGCGCTGATCCAGCGGCCGGAAGGCCTGGAGGAGGGCTATCGCCTGCTGTGGCGCGGCTACGCGTATGGGCAAACCGATTACGCGGTGATCGATAGCCTCGGCTGGGCCTATTATCTCTACGGCCGCTTCGATGACGCGCTGACGTTGATCCAGCGCGCCAACGAATTGTCCGCCAATGAGCCGAACGCGGAAATCCTCGATCACCTGGGTGATGTCTATTGGCGGCTCAATCGCCGCGATGAAGCGCGCGATGCGTGGCGTCAGGCGCTGACGGCGCGCCCGGATACGCTGCGCCGCGCCGCGCTTGAGCGCAAAGTCTCGCGCGGGCTGACGGAAGCTGCGCCGCGCCGGCGCGAGCTGCCGCGCGTTACGCTTCCGCAAGGGCCGGGCCAGCGGGAAACGCTGTGAGCGCGCGCCTCGCCGCGGCCGCGCTTGCGGCGTTGGCCGCCGCCTGCGCGAGCGTGGAGCCGCCGCCGCCGCAAAGCGCGCAGGTCTATGCCGATTTTCTGATCGGGCGCATCGCCAATGCGCGCGATGATTATGGCGCGGCGTCGGATCGCTATTTCGCGGCGCTGGCGCGCTCGCCGGGCGATGAAGCGCTGGTGCAGGGCGCGCTGCAGGCCACGCTCGCCGCCGGCGATCTCGATCGGGCGCGCCGCGCGGCGTCGATGATTTCCGCCGAGGAGGCGCCGGCGCTGGCGCGCCTGGTGCGCGCCGCCGATGCGCTGCGCAGCTCAAATTGGCGCCGCGCCGATGCGGCGCTTACGGAATTTGAAGGCACGGCCGTTGAGGAAATGCTGGCGCGCACGCTGAATGTTTGGCTGCGCGTCGGCCAAGGGCGGACCGATGAGGCAGTGAGCGAACTCGCGCCGCTGACGAGCTTTCGCCCTTATGGCGGGTTGTTTCTCTATCAGCAGGCGATGGCGCAGGATGTCGCCGGGCGGCGCGAGGCCGCGCTTAGCGCGTATCAAAGCGCCGCGGCGGGCGAGATGTTCTTGCCGCCGGCGATTGAGCGTCACGCGGAGGCGCTGGCGCGCGCGGGCCAGAATGAGGACGCGCTGCACATGCTGGCGCGCCTCAATGGAGGGCGCGGCAACGCGGCGCTGGCGGCGCTTTCCGCGCGCTTGAGCGCAGGCCAGGCGCCGGGCGCTGCGCCGCTGACGCCGGCCCGCGCCGGCGCGATCGGCCTCTATGGCTTCGCCGCCATTCTGCTGCAGCAGGAATACAACGCCGATGCGGGCCTGGTTACGCTCTCGCTCGCGCTGATGCTCGATCCCGATCTGGACGCCGCGCGGCTGATGTTCGCCGAAGCGCACGGAGACGCCGGCCGCGCCAGCGTTGCGCGGGAAACGCTTGGCCGCATTCGCGGGGATTCCGTCTATGCGCAAAGCGCACGTCTGATGGATGCGCGCCTGCTGCTGAACGCGGGGCAGGTGGATGAGGCGCTCGGCGCCGCGCGCGCCAGCGCAGCGGGCGGGGATGCGCGCGCGCAGCGGGCGCTTGCGGATATGTATTCTTCGCTCGATCGCTACAGCGAGGCGGAGCCGATCTATTCCGCGCTGCTGGGCGAGGACGCACAAAACTGGCGGCTCTATTTCGCGCGCGGTGCGGCGCGCGAACGGATGGGCGATTGGCCGGCTGCGGAGGTTGATTTGCGCCAGGCGCTGGAACTGGCGCCCAACCAGCCGCAAGTGCTGAATTATCTCGGCTACACCTGGGTCGATCGCGGCGAAAACCTGGATGAAGGGCTGGCGATGATCCGCCGGGCGATGGAATTGGAGCCCAATTCCGCCGCCATCACCGACAGCCTCGGCTGGGCCTTCTTCCGGCTTGGCGATTATCGCCAGGCGGTGATGTTTCTTGAGCGCGCGGTGGAACTCGATCCCGCTTCCGCCGTGCTCAACGATCATTTGGGCGATGCGTATTGGCGCAGCGACCGGCGCACCGAGGCGCGCTTTCAATGGCGGCGCGCGCTCACGCAGGATCCGGACGATCCCGCCGCGCTGGAAGCCAAGATCGCAAACGGGCTGGCGGAGCCGGCGGCGCAATGAGCGTGCGCGTCGGCGCGCCGGCCAAAGTCAATTTGACTCTGCGTGTCGGCGCGCCGCGCGCGGACGGCCTGCATCCGCTGCAAAGCGTGGCCGCGTTCGCGCCGCTGGGCGAATGGGTCGAAGCCGAAAAGGCGGAGCGGCTCTCGCTCACAATAATCGGCCCGTTCGCGGCCGATATCGAGGCCGATGAAAACAACCTCGTGCTGCGCGCCGCGCGCGCCTTGGCGGACGCCGCCGGCGTTTCCGCGCCCGGCGCTGCGCTCACGCTCTACAAGGACATGCCGATCGCCTCGGGCATCGGCGGCGGTTCTTCGGACGCCGCGGCTACGCTGAAGGCGCTCAATGTCGTGTGGGGGCTCGGATATGACGGGGCGCGCTTGGCCGAGATCGCGCGCGCGCTTGGCGCGGATGCGCCCGTTTGCGTGCACGCGCGCGCGGCCTACATGACAGGGACGGGCGAAGATTTCGCGCCGTTCGCGCTGCCCCCGCTTTACGGCGTGTTGATCAACCCGCGCCGCCCGCTGGCGACGCCGGCGGTCTATCGCCAGTTCGACGCCATGGGCCTTGGCGCCGATTTCGACGCCGCAGCGCCGGCGCCGATCTGGCCGGATCTGCAGGCCGCCATCGCCGGCATGCGCGTGCTTGGCAACGATCTTGCCGCGCCCGCGGCCGCCTTGGCGCCCGAACTGGCCCACATCGCCCAGATGCTGCGAACCGATTTCCGCGCGCTCTACGCCAACATGTCCGGCAGCGGCGCGACCATGTTTGCGCTGTGCGAAACGATGGAACTCTCGCGCGCCCTGGCCCACGCGTTTGCAGCCGCCCATCCCCAGCACTGGGTGCGCGCTGCGGCGCTGAGCTAAAGCGACGGACTTTAAATTCGCCTCAGTTCGATGGCGGCGCCGAGCGAATTTAAAGTCCAAACGTTGCTTAGAAAAATTTGAATCCAAGCGTCTTTGAGGACTTAAATGCGACACGGCGGTTGATCCATCGTGTAAGTCGCATTTAAGTCCCGACGCTTTGGGGTGCTTGCCGCCGGGGCGTCGAGCCTTTAGCCCAAGCGAGGCGAGGTAGCGGTGGTTTGGGATTTGACAATCGCGGCGTTGGTCGCGCTGGCTTGCAGCTTTGCTGTTTGCCAGGCGCTGATTGGCGCGCCGATTGTGGATATGCCCGATGCGCCGCGCAAAGCCCATCGCGCGCCCACGCCAACCAGCGGCGGCATCGCCATGGCGCTGGGCTTTGCGGTCGCGCTGTTTGCGCTGGGCGCGATCTCCACCGTGTGGCGCCACACGATCGAATTGCTCAGCGCCACGCGCGCCACGTGGGCCGCGGTTTTGGCGTACGCCTTTTTGTTTCTTGGCTTTCTCGACGATGCGTATCCGCTGGGACCGCGGCTGAAATTTTTGGTGTTCGGCGCGTTGTCGGTGGCGACGGCGCTGCTGATCGGGGTGGTGGGCGAATTGCCTATTGGCGATATGCGCCTCGTTCTGCCGTATCCGATCGCGCTGCTTGGCACCGCGCTTTGGGTGTTCACGCTGGTCAATTGCGTGAACTTCATGGATGGCGCGAACGGCTTGGCCATGGGTTCGGTGGCGATCGGCCTCATCGTCGTGGCGATCATCGCGGTGAATATCGGCGGGCTCGGCGCGGCGGCGATTTCCGCTTGCGGGGCCGGCGCGCTGCTGGGCTTTCTGCTTTGGAATTTTCCGGGCGGGCGCCTGTTCGCCGGCGATAGCGGCGCGCTGTTCGCCGGCGCGTTGGGGGCGGTGGTTTCGCTTTCGCTGATCGCACGCGGAGACCTTTCGCCGTTCGTGCCGCCGATCATTTTCTTTCCGCTGCTGGCGGATGCGTTGCTGACGCTGGCTTGGCGGGCGCGGCGCGGCCGCTCGCTGCTCGATGGCCATTCAGAGCATCTTTACCAGATCGCGCAGCGCGCCGGCTGGGGGCGGCGGCGCATTGCAGTGATTTATTGGGCGGCGATGGCGCTGTGCGGCGCGATCGGTGTCGCCGCGGTTTGGTCTGGGGATCCGCTGTTTGCGCCGTTGGCGCTGGCGGCGCTGGCGGTGCTGGCGGTGGTTCTTTCCAGGATCGTGCGCAGCGCCGCAAAGAAGCGCGGCATCGCTGAAATCTAATAGCCGCGCTCAATCACGAAATCGGCGATGTCGCGCAGGGCGTCGCGATAGGCGTTGTCGGGCAGCGTCTCGAGCGCCGCGGCCGCCGCATCCGCGTGTGCGCGCGCGGCGTCGAGCGTGAGTTCGATGGCGTTGTGGCGCCGGATCAGCGCCACGGCGCGGTGGAAATCGTCATCGGTTTGATCCCCGCTCATGGCGCGCCGCCAGAACGCGCGCTCGGTGTCGTCGCCCGCTTCGCGCGCGAACACCACGGGCAGGGTGACCTTGCCTTCCTTGAAATCATCGCCCGCGTTCTTGCCCATGGCCGAGGCCAGGCCGCCATAATCGAGCGCATCGTCCACCAGCTGGAACGCCAGGCCGAGTTCGCGGCCATAGGTTTCCAGCGCCTCGGCTTCCGCGCCGGGGCGGCCCGCCGCCACCGCGCCGGCTTTGCCGGCGGCGGCGAACAAAGCGGCGGTCTTGGCGGCGACAATTTCCATGTAACGGGCGCGCGTGGTGTCGGCGTCGTTCGCGGCGGCCAGCTGCATCACTTCGCCTTCGGCGATCACGCTGGCGGCGCGCGCGAGAATATCGAGCACATGCAGATCGCCAGTTTCGACCATCAGGTTGAACGAGCGCGCAAACAGGAAATCGCCCACCAGCACGCTGGAGGAATTGCCCCACAGCACGTTGGCCGCGGCCTTGCCGCGCCGCATGGCGGATACATCCACCACATCATCATGCAGCAGCGTGGCCGAGTGGATGAATTCCACCGCCGCCGCCAGCTTGCGCGGCCCGTCGCCGCCCCCGCCGAGCAGGCGCGCGGCGGCGAGCGTAATCATCGGGCGTATGCGCTTGCCGCCCGCATCGATCAGATGCGCCGCCAGATTCGGGATCACGCCCACCGGGCTCGTCATGTAGGTGTGGATCAGCGCATCGACCGCAGCCAGATCTTCGGCCAATAGCGCGGCCAGGCGCTCCACCGCATTGGGGCCGCCGGCTGATTTGGCTTGTCCGACAGCCGGTCCCAATGGGCTCTCCGCTTGACCGTAACCTTACGGCGAAACGATGCTGGCGGGGCCAGCTTGGGTCAAGCGGGGCGGGTCGCGCAAAGGGTCGCATGGCTGAGCTGGAAACCACCGAAGACGCGCTGCTGGGGGGCAAAATCCGCATCCGGCAACCTGCGCGTGGGTATCGGGTGAACGTGGACACGCTGCTGCTGGCGGCGGCGCTGCCGGCGGACGGGATCGGCGCGGGGCCGATCGTGGAGGTGGGGTGCGGCGTTGGCGCGGCGCTGCTGGCGGTGGCCAAAGGCGCCGCCGCGCGCGGGCATGGCTTCATCGGCATTGAACGCGACCCGCTCTATGCGCGCCTGGCGCGGGAGAACGCCGCGCTCAACGGCCTCGCCGATCACGTTGAAATCATTGAAGCCGATGCACTCGATCCGCCCGAGACGCTGGGGCAATTCCATCGCGTTTTCTTCAACCCGCCTTATGACGATCCAGGCGCGGGGCGCGCGCCGGCGGAAAACCGCCGCGCCGCCTACGTCGCCGAGCGCCCGATCGGCGATTGGATCAAGGTCTGGTCCAACCGCATGAAAGCGCACGCGAATATGACGCTGATTCATCGCGCGCACCGCCTGGGCGACATCCTCGCCGCGCTGGAGGGGCGCCTGGGCGGGGTGGAAGTCTTTCCCATCCGGCCGAGCGCGTCTGCGAAAGCGCGCCGCGTGATCGTGCGCGCCTGGAAGGGCTCGCGCGCGCCGCTCAAATTGTTCGCCGGGCTCGATCTGCACCCCGAAGACGGCGCGGAGAAATACACGCCGCAAGCGGAGGCGATCCTGCGCGGCGAGGCGTACGTTCGTTTCGGCTGATCGGCGCGAACGTCATCAGAACATGCGGTTCCAGCACTCAGGCGAAAATGTCGCCCATGATGCGCTGTGAATAACGCCGGCGCCGCCCCGCGCGCGATTGCATGCGAACGAAGCACGAAACGGCGCGCCTCATGTGTGCGCACGCAACGGCGATTGACTCCGCTTCGGCGCCGCACCAGTTTCGCGAACGACGGAGCCGCCCGACGCGAGTCGCAGCGGCCTCGGCCACACAAGCGAACCCCGTGGGAGAGAGCGGCGAAAAAGGCCGCCCCCGAAGGAGCAACCGCCCCGGAAACTCTCAGGGAACCGGACCGCGGGGGGATGAACACGCTGGATAGAGCCGC
>DAOMPU010000031.1:0-14524 GCA_035444925.1 Terricaulis sp.
TGGCGCGGCCGTGGCCGATGATGCGCGGCAGGATCGCGCACGCGCCCATGTCGCAGCCGGCAAGGCCAACGCGCGTAAACAGAAACGCCGTTTTGGCGGTGGGCGCGGCGTAGCGAATGTCGCTGGCCATGGCCAAAATCGCGCCCGCGCCGGCGCACACGCCCTCGACGGCGGCGACAATCGGCTGCGGGCAGGCGCGCATAGCCTTCACGAGATCGCCCGTCATGCGCGTGAAGCGCATCAGCTCCGGCATGCTCATTTTCGTGAGCGGCGCAATGATGTCGTGCACGTCGCCGCCGGAGCAGAAATTGCCGCCGGCGCCGGTGAACACCAAGGCGCGCACGTCATCCGCATAGCTCAGACGGCGGAAGAGATCGCGCAGTTCGGCGTAGCTCTCGAAGGTGAGCGGGTTTTTGCGCTCGGGCCGGTTCAGCGTCACGGTGGCGACGCGATCTTTCACGTCCCAGAGAAAATGCGTGGCGCGATAGTCCGCGCTGTTCCAGGCATCGCCGATCATGGCGCCGCTCCCTTGCCTAACGTGCGCCGGATGGAGGCTTTGGTTGAATCCATCAAGCGCATCAGCGCGTTTCGATCGGCTGGCGAGAGCTCGCCCAGCAGGCGATCGATCAACGCGGCGTGCGCTTTGGCCATGTGCTTGAATACGCTCTCGCCGCGCGCGGTCAATCGCACGCGGTGGATGCGCCGATCGTGCGCGTCCTGCGTGCTTTCGATCATGCCGTCCGCTTTGAGGCGGGCGTTGAGTTGCGTGATATTGCCGTTGGACACGAGCAGATATTGCGAAACCTCGCCCAAAGTCAGCGGGCCATGGCGATCCAGCGCGGAGAGAAAGTCGAAACGCGCGATCGTGGAGGCGTAGCGCGCGCGCATCAGCGCATCCACCTCGCGCTCAATCAGCCGGCTGGTGGTCAAGAGGCGCAGCGAAAGGCGGACATTATCGCGCGCGGCCATCAGATTTCCCCGCCCGTCATCGGCAGCGCCGCGCCATTGACGCTGGCCGCGCCTTCGCCGCAGAGCCAGGCGATCGCGGATGCCACTTCTTCCGCTTCAATCAGGCGCCCCTGCGGATTGAAGCGGATGATCGAGGCGATCGCGTCCTCTGCGTTGAGCGCAGTTTTCTCGGTGATGTTCTTCTGCGCGTTCGTGACGATTTCCGTGGCCACATAGCCGGGGCAGACGGCGTTCACCGTGACGCCGCGTTTGGCCGTTTCATGCGCCAGCGCGCGCGTGAAGCCCAGGAGGCCGTGCTTGGAGGCGCAATAGGCGCTCACATAAGCATAGCCTTTGAGCGAGCACACCGAGGCGACATTGACGATCCGGCCCCAACCGGCGGCGTACATATCCGGCAGCGCGGCGTGCGTGCAAAGAAATGCGCCGGTGAGATTGGTGGTGAGCACCTGGTTCCAAAGCGCGAGATCGGTTTTGTGAAACGGCGCCGAGGGGGCGAGGCCGGCATTGTTCACGAGGATATCTACCGGCCCCAGTGCATTGCGGGCGGCCTCAAAGCCGGCGTTGATCGAGGCTTCGCTCGTCACATCCACGCCCACGGGATTGGCGCCAAGCTCAGCCGCCGCCGCTTCGACGCGTGCGAAATTGCGCGCCGCAAGCGTCAGCTTGGCGCCGCGTGCGGCGAGTGCGCGGGCTGCTGCGAGCCCAATGCCGGTCCCGCCGCCGGTGATGAAAGCGTGCTTGCCTGCGAGATCGTTCATGGCTGCTCCTTGCGCGCGGCGTTGCGGCGCAACTGCCGTTCGCCCGCGTCATACTGCACAGGCGCGCGCACGCCGCCATAGCCTAGCTCCGCCGCAGCTCGCAGGCTCCAGAACGGATCGACCAGATGCGGGCGCGCCAGCGCGCAAAGATCCGCGCGCCCGGCGGCGAGGATTGAGTTCACGTGATCGGGCTCGAAAATGTTACCCACCGCCATCGTGCGCACGCGGCCTTCGTTGCGGATACGGTCGCAGAACGGGGTTTGGAACATACGCCCATAGATCGGCCGAGCCTCCGGCGTGGTTTGCCCGGCGGAGACATCGATCAGATCGGCGCCGGCATTGGCGAACGCCTGCGCGATGACGACGGAATCTTCCGCGCTCAGCCCATCTTCGTGCCAATCGGTAGCAGAGATGCGCACGCTCATCGGCTTGTGCTTGGGCCAGGCCGCGCGCATCGCTTCGAAGATTTCGAGCGGATAGCGCAGGCGGTTCTCAACCGTTCCGCCATATTCATCGCCGCGCTGATTGCTGATCGGCGTGAGGAAGGAAGAAAGCAAATAGCCGTGCCCGCAATGCAGCTCCAGCATGTCAAAGCCTGCTTCTTCGCCCATCAGCGTGGCGCGCACGAAATCGGCTTTAACGCGCTCCATATCGGCGCGCGTCATTTCACGGGGCGTGGCGTTGCGTTCGGACCATGGCAGCGGCGAGGGGGCGATGAGCGCCCAATTGCCGGCTTCAAGCGGCTGGTCCGGATGATCTTCCGCCCATGGAACACGCGTGGATCCCTTGCGCCCCGCATGCGCCAGCTGCAGCGCGAGTTTCGCGTTGGAGTGCGTGTGCACGTAATCGACGATGCGTTTCCACGCGCTCACATGCTCGGGGGCATACATGCCCGCGCAGCCGGGCGTGATGCGCGCATCGGCGCTGACATTGGTCATCTCCGTGAAGATAAGCCCGGCGCCGCCCATGGCGCGGGCGCCGTAATGCACCAGATGAAAATCGCCCACGACGCCGTCTTGCGCGGAATACATGCACGTGGGCGAAACCACGACGCGGTTGGAAATTGCCAATTCACGCAGCTTCAACGGCGCGAACATCGGCGGGGGCGGGTTCTCCGCTTGGCCGGAAAACCAAGATTCCACGCGGCCGAGAAAGCCCTTATCGCGCAGACGCAAATTTTCGTGGCTGACGCGCTGGCTGCGCGTGAGCAGGGAGTAAGTGAATTGCAACGGCTCAAGCCGGGCGTAGCGATCCACGTTTTCGAACCATTCGGTCGAGTTGCGCGCGGCGTTTTGCAGCTTCAGCACTTCCACCAAACGCGTGTCGTGGTACTCAGCCAAGGCTGCATCCAGCGGCTTGCCGCCATGCAGCACATCCGCCAGCAGAATCGCATCTTCGAGCGCGAGCTTGGTGCCCGAGCCGATGGAAAAATGCGCGGTGTGCGCGGCATCGCCCATCAGGATCAGGTTTTCGCGCCGCCAGGTTTGGCAAACGATGCGCGGAAAATTGAGCCAGGCCGAACCGCGTAAGTGCTTGGCATTGGTCTCCAGGCGCGCGCCGTCCAGATATTTGGCGAACAAAGCCTCCGCCGCGCGGCAGGTTTCATCCTGATCCATCTGATCGAAGCCAAGCCCGCGCCAAGTCGCTTCGCTGCATTCGACGATGAAGGTCGAGGCGTTTGGTTCAAACTTGTAGGCATGCGCCCATACCCAGCCGTGCGGGGTCTGCTCAAACGCGAAGGTGAAGGCTTCAAACGCCTTGTTGGCGCCCAGCCAGATGTACTTGTTCGGCCGCACGTCGATATCGACGCCGAAATGCTCCGCCCAGCGCGTGCGCCACTTGGAGTTCGCGCCGTCGCTGGCGATGACGAGATCGTATTGATCCAGCAACGCCGGGTCGGCCTCCACCTCGGTTCGAAACTCAAGCCGCACGCCCAGCTCGCGCGCGCGATCCTGCAGGATGTTCAGCAGCCGCTTGCGCCCGATGCCGACGAAGCCGTGCCCTGAAGAAGTGATCGTCTGACTATGGATATGGACGTCGATATCGTCCCAATAGGCGAAGCCTGCTTCGATCGCCGCCGCGCTCTCAGGATCGTTCGCGCGCAGATTGTCCATGGTCTGATCGGAGAACACGACGCCCCAGCCGAACGTGTCGCCCGGATCGTTGCGCTCGAACACGACGATGTCGTGCGCGGGGTCGCGCAGCTTCATGGAGATCGCGAAGGTCAAGCCGGCGGGGCCGCCGCCGGCGCAGGCGATGCGCATGAGATATTTTATATATAAAAGAATGCCGGCGCCAAGCAAAATCGCGCATGTCGCGCCGCAACATACCTTTGCGCGGCGCGCCGGCGTGCTAGAGGCATGCGCCATGATCGATGCCTCGCTGCTGCGCCGCCTGCCCTGGGCGCTTCTCCTGTTCGCTTTGCTGTTTGCGGCGCTGATGGGGGCGGGTGCTATCGTGCAGCCGGCGCCGTTGCGCGCGAGTGCGGCGGAGGGCCAGTTCGATGCGGGCGCGGCGCGGGCGCGGCTCGCGCGCATCCTTAGCGATGAGGCGCCCCATCCAATCGACAGCGCGCGGCAGGATGAAACCCGCGCCGCGATCATCGCCGAAATCGAGGCGATGGGGTTAAAGCCTGAAGTGCGCGAGAGCTTCGCGTGCCGCCCACAGCCGGTCAACCCGCTGATCGATTGCATGATGGTGCGCAACATCGTGTTCGCCATTGGCCCGCAAGAGGGGCCCTCGATCCTCGCCGCGACGCATTATGACAGCGTGCCCGCCGCACCGGGCGCTTCCGACGCCGGCATCGGCGTCGCGGCGTGGCTCGAAGTGGCGCGCGTGCTGGCGCGCGAGCAGCTGACGCGCCGGATCGTTTTTGTGATTACCGATGGCGAAGAAATCGCTTTGATCGGCGCGCACGTGTTCGCCGCGAGCGATCCTGATATGCAAAGCGCCGAGGCGCTGATCAATCTGGAAGCGCGCGGCACGCGCGGGCCGGCGCTCTTCTTCGAGACCAACCGCCCCAATGCGGATGCGATCCACGCCTTCGCCGGCGCGCCGCGCGGCATGGCCAATTCGGTGATGGCGGATGTCTATGAAATCCTGCCGAACAATACGGATGTGACCGAGTTTCGCCGCGACGGGCTCGATATCATCAATATCGCCCTGCTGGACGGGCTTGAGCATTATCACACGCCGCAGGATTCACTCGCTTCTCAAGATCCGCGCAGCTTGCAGCACATGGGCGATATCGCGCTGCATGTGGCCCGCACGCTGGCCAGCGCGCCTGATCGCGGCGCGGAGGGCGATCTGGTGTTCGCCGATCTTGCCGGCGAAGTGTTTCTGGCCGCGCCATCGGCGCCGATGCGACCGCTGCTGGCGGTGTGCGCGCTGATAGCGCTGGCGCTGTTTTGGCGTTTGGGCAAGACGCGGCGCTGGCGCGCGTTGGGGCTCGCGCCGTTGTTGCTGATCGGCGCTGTTGGCGTCACCTATGTGGTCGGCTTTGCGTTCGGCGCTTTGCGGCCGGGCGAGGATTTCTGGTTTGCGCACCCCGAGGCGGCGCGCGCCTGGGTGGCGCTGGGCGTATTGCTGGCGGCAGGCGCGTCTTTGTGGCTTGTGCGCCCGGCGCATGCCGGGCAGGCGGGCGCGGCGGCGATGTTCTGGTTCGCGGCGCTGGGGCTTGGGCTATCGTTCGTGACGCCGGGGATTTCGATTTTGTTCGCGTTGCCGGCGGGCTTTTACGCGGCTGGCGCGCTGATCGCGTTTTTCTGGGCGCCGGCGCAGCCCATCGGCGCGGCCGCGGCGATGATCTTGGCGCTGCTGGTATGGGCGCCTTTGTTCAATCTGGTCGAGTGGGCGCTAGGCTACGCGATGCCGTTCGCCAATGGGCTGACCGCCGCGATGCTCGTGTTGCCGTTCGTCGGCGCGTTGGCCGCGGCGCAGGGCGCCGGCTCATGGCGCACGCCGGTGGCGGCGCTCGGCGTGGCGCTGATCACGGCGCTGGCGTGGGCTGGACTTTCGCCCAGCTATTCGCCAGCGCGGCCGCTTTCGCTCAATCTCACGTATGTTTCTGACGCGATTTCCGGCGAAAGCCGGGTGACGGCGGGCGCCGCACGCCGCGCGCTGCCGCGCAGCTTGCGGGAAGCGGCGGGTTTTTCGCCGGTGCGGGTGGCGCCCGGGGATCGAGCGGAGAGCTGGGCGGCGCCGGCGCCGGCCATCGATGTGGCGCGTCCGGTGCTGGAAAATGCAAGCATCGAAAGCGTGGACGGCGCGCGCGTTTGGCGCGCGACGCTGCGGGCCAACGGGGCCTATCGCGTCACGCTGCGCATCCCGCGCGCGGCGGAGCCGCTGAACGCCAGCGTGCGCGGGGTGGAGACGGCGTTCGCAGAAGCGGGCGCGAGCGGCGATTTCGTCAATCTCGCGTGCCAGGGGCGCGCGTGCGATGGCGCCGAGATCGTGATCCGCCTTGCGCCGGAAGGCGACGCCGCGCCGTGGGCGCTGCTCGGCCAATACCCGACCACGACCACGCCTGCGTCGGCCGCGCTGATCGCGCAGCGCGGCGCGGCGGCGACGCCATACCAGTTCGGCGATAGCGTGCTGACCATCGATCCGGTTGCGCCGGCGCAGTGAGCGCCGCTTTCGCCGCGTTTGCGGTGATGATAAAGGCTCGCGGGTGAAGACGCCGCCGCCCGATGCTTGGAACGCGCCTTTCGTGCTGTTCGAGGACGCCCGCCCCGGCGGTGTTGATGCGCGCCTTTTCGTGCGCCCACGGCGCGTTGTGACGGCGCACAGCATGGCCGAAGTGGAGCCTGCATTGCAGGCCGTGCGCGCAGGCCTTGCTGAGGGTTTATATGCGGCCGGTTGGATGAATTATGAGGCGGGGCTGGCGTTTGAGCCACGCTTGGCAGCGCGCGCGCCGGCGCTGGGCGCAGCGCCGCTGCTTTGGTTTGGACTGTTTGAAAGCGACGGCCGCATCAGCAGGTCTGACCTGCATCGCGCGCTGCCCGATGGCGCCGGCGCTTACGTTTCGCCGCCGCGCCCGCGCATCACACGCGCGGATTACGGCGCCGCGTTCGATCGCGTGAAGGCATACCTCGAAGCGGGCGACGTCTATCAGATCAATCTGAGCTACCGCGCCGATCTCAAGATCGGCGGCCATCCGCTGGCGGCCTATGCGCGCTTGCGCGAAAGCGGGCAGGGCGGCTGGAGCGCGGCGGCGCATGACGGCGCGTCGTGGCTTTTATCCACTTCGCCGGAATTGTTTTTCAAGCTGGCGAACGGCGCCATCGAGGCCAAGCCGATGAAAGGCACGGCGCGGCGCGGACGCGATGCGGCGGAGGATCAGCGCGCGATCGAGGACTTGCGCGCCGATCCCAAGCAATGTGCGGAAAACGTGATGATCGTTGATCTGCTGCGCAACGATATTTCCAAGCTGGCCAAGCGCGGCAGCGTGCATGTGCCGGCGCTGCTGAGTGTGGAGACCTATCCCACCCTGCACACGCTGACCTCCACCGTGCGCGCGGAAATCGAGCCGCATTACGACGCGATTGATGTTCTGCGCGCGCTGTTTCCGTGCGGCTCCATCACCGGCGCGCCGAAAATCCGCGCCATGGAAATCATCGCCGAGCTCGAGCCGGATCGCCGCGGCGCCTACACCGGCTCGCTTGGCTGGATCGCGCCGGACGGTGCGGCGGAATTCAACGTGGCGATCCGCACCATCGCGATCCGCAATGGCAGAGCCGAGATCGGCCTGGGCTCGGCGGTGGTGATGGATTCCACCTGTGATGACGAATGGGCGGAGTGCCGCGCCAAGGGCGCATTCGTCACCGCCCATGCGCCGGGGTTCGAGCTGTTGGAGACGATGCGCACGGGGCCGGGCGGCGTCGAGCGCTTGGATTTGCATATGCAACGCCTCAAGCGCTCGGCTGAGGCGTTGGGTTTTGCGTTCGAGGAAGCGGCGATCCGCGCAGCACTGGCGCAAGCGGGCGAGGCCGATGCGCCGTGCGTGCTGCGGTTCCGGCTGAGCGCCAATGGCGCGTTTGCCATTGATACTGAGCCGCTACGCGTTTTCCCCGCCGGCGGCGCGCAGGCCGCGCTCGCCCCGCGCCCGGTGCGGGGCGATGATTTCCGCCTGCTGCATAAAACCAGCTTGCGCGATTTCTATGATCGCGCGCGCGCCGGCTGCGGCGGCGACGAGGTGGTGTTCTTCGATGAAGCGGGCTTCCTGACTGAGGGCAGCTTCACCAATCTATTCGTCGCCCGCGGCGGCGTGCTGTTGACGCCGCCTTTGTCGCGCGGGCTCTTGCCTGGGGTGCTGCGTGCGGAGCTGATCGCCGATGGCCGTGCGATCGAAGCGGATTTGCGCGCGGAAGATCTGAAACACCGCTTCCTTTTGGGCAATAGCGTGCGCGGCCTCACGCCGGCGCAGCTCTTGCCCAATGCGCTCGCGCAGGCGAGCTGACTAAAGCAACGGACTTTAAATTCGCCTCAGTTTGATGGCGGGCGCGGAGCGAATTTAAAGTCCAAAGTTGCTTTAGAAAACTTTGAATCTAAAGCGTCTTATGGGACTTAAATGCGACACGGCGGTTGATCCAAAGTGTGGGTCGCATTTAAGTCCCGACGCTTTAATTCATCGGCTGTGGCAGTTGTTGCATTGAAAGGCCCGCCGCGCCCCAAGAGGCGAGCCCGCCGCGATACCAGTAAAGCTGGGTGTATCCGGCCGCGCGCGCGCGCAGCACGGCGTTGTAGGATTCCCAGCAGGCTGAGCCCGCGCAGAAGAATACCATCGGGTAGTCGCGCCGCCCGCCAGTCAGCGCCTGCAGCCCCTGCGCGGTGCGGGTCTGATCGGAATCATTGAAATCGCCCGGCTTGCCGGCGGCCGGCAGATAGCGCGCGCCTTGCAGCGTCGATTGGTGCGGATCGACCAGCACGTCGATCAGCAGAATATTGGGGTTAGACGCGATCATGCGCTGCACGTCTGTGGTGGTGACGCGCTGGCCGCCGGGCACACTCATGGGCGTGGGCGTGCCGACATTGGATTCCAAAGTGTCCTTCGGGGCCACGCCCATATCGCGCAGTTCGCCCGCGTAATCGGTGGATTGCGTGGGCCCCGGCCCCGGGGCGCGTTGGCCGGTGAGCATCGGCAGCGCAAAGACCAGCAGCGCAACGCCGACAGCCGCGATCAGGGCGTGCAGGCGCTTGATCGGGCGCCCCTGCACCACGAACAGCGGTTGGTTGAGATCAAAGCTGAGCGCCTGCTGCGGCGCTGGCGGGGCGGGCGCGTAGCCGGCGGGCGAAGTGACGGGCGATGTGGGCGGATAAGGCGCCGCCGGCTGGCTGATGCCCGCCCAATCGGGTGCAGCCGGTTGTGATGGCGGCGGCGGGGGGGCGGATGCAGCTTCGTACACCGAAGGCGGAGGGCCAAGATCGAGCGCGTAAGCGAGCGCGCGCACCACTTGCTTGGCGAGATCGGGCCGCAACCCCACCGATTGCTCCAACCGATCGGCCTGGCGATCCATTTCCATGCCAAGCAGGCGCCGCTCCACCCCGAGCAGCGCTTCGGCCGCGCCTTCATCCAGCGCAGAAGATACGGCGCGAATTTCGCGCCGCGCTTCAGGCAGCGTATCGGCAAGCAGCGAAACCACGCGCCGCTTATTGCTCAAGGCGTCGGCGCCGAAGCGCTCGCGCTGGGCTTTCAAAGCTTCGCCCAGCCGATCGTATAGGAGCGCTTCCGACATCGACGCGTCACTCCGCTATTGCAGCTTGCCGCACCCGATTGGGCGCGAGCAGGGGCCGTCCATGACGCAGAAATCTGCGCCGGAAAGTTGAACGTCTTGTTGCCCCTGTTGGCCGCGGAACATCAAGCACACATTGCCCACGCCCAGATTATCTTGCTGCATCTGGATTTGCGCGAGGCGCACCGGATGCCCGCCCGATTGCTGCAATTGGAATTGTCCCTGGCCGCCAGAGGCGATGTTTTGCCCCGAAGGATCGCTGGGATCGGCGATGATGAAGCCGGCTGGGCCGGCCTGCCAGCCTTGCTGGGGCAACATCACGATTGCGGGCGCCGCGCCGCGCGGCGTTTGGATCGTGAAGCCGAAACCAGGCGCGCCGGAGGAATGCTGCTGCACCACCAAGGTGGGGCCGCCCGCGTTCGGCGCCTGTAGCGCCGGGAAGTTCTGCTGCTGGCCTTGGTTGGGGCCCGGGCCTGGACCTGGACCTGGACCTGGGCCTGGCCCCGGACCTGGGCCCGGACCAGGGCCGTCATATTGAACCGGCCCCGGGCCAGGGCCCGGGCCGGGCTGTTGCGGCGCAAAGTTCTGGTAGGCCAAGAACGCCACCACCAAGCCGATGGCGCCGAGCGCGATTGGATTCTTCATGAGCGCTTTCAGCTTGTCGGTTTGGTTTTGCTGGCCCGGCTGCGGCGGCGCGCCAGGCGGCATCTGATAGCCTCCCGCTTGCGGCGGATAGCCGGGCGGGGGCTGATAGCCGGCTTGCGGCGGCGCGCTTTGCGGCGGCGGGGTATAGGCCGGCGCCGCTGGCGCTTGCGGCGGCTGTTGCGGCGGCGCGCCCACCGCCATGGAATCGCCGGCCCAGCCGCCGGGCGAAGGCGTGCCGGCATAGCCGGTGGCGAGCGGGCCGATGCGCCGCGCCACGTTCACCGCGGGCGTCACCGAGGCCATCGACAAGCGCTCGCGCGTGGCGATCTCGGTGGCCACCGCCTGGGCCTCCGCATCCGCGTTCGCCGCGCCGGCGATGCGCGCGCCTGCGCCAGAAGCAAAAGCGGCCGCGAGCGCGCGGATTTCCGCGTGCAGGTCCGGCGCTTGGCTATTGAGACGCGGCGCAAGCTGCGCGGCGTTCAGCAAAAATGCGTCGCCGCTTTGCTGGCGGCATTGCTGGGCGAGTGCGAACAGGCGTTCTTCCACAGACATGGCGGCTTCCTTTTCACCAAATGAGTTCGCTGACGTCCGGCTTTTGCGCGGCTTCGTCGGCGGTGCGTTGTGCAAGCGGGGCGAGGGGATCGGGCGCGTTGGTGGGCGAGGACGCGGTTTTCACCGGCGCGGTGGTCGCCCACTTGATGTGACGCACAAGGTCGGAGGCGTTGTTGGCGCGCAGCGGCCGGAGCGTGGGGTGGCGGATGAAGCGCTCGAGGATCTCGAAATCGGCTTCTCCGCCGATGGCGATGGCCAGGCGGATGGCGGCTCTGGCGTGATCGGCGGCGAAGAAGGCTTCGAGGCCTTCTTCGAACTCGTCGGTCGGATAGCCGTCCGACGCCAGCACGACGACCGGCGGCAATTGCCGGCCTGGCATCGCATCCGCTGTCAGAGCTTGTCCGATCAGGCGCAGCGCCGCGCCCATGCTGGTTTCGCCGCCGGCGGCGAGATCGGTCCAGCGCGCGTCGGCCACCGGGGTTGGCTCGGCGACATGCCACTCCGCCTCGGTGGAGAAGCGCAGCACGCGCAGGCGCACGTCGATCTCAGGGTTCTCTTCCGCCACCTTGCGCAATTCCGGCAGCGTGGTGCGCAGCGCGTAATTGAGCGAGGCGATGCGGTCGCCCTGCATCGAGCCCGAACAATCGAGCGCAAGGATGACATGGAGCTGGCGCCGGGCCAGCCCCATCATCGATATGTCCGCGCTCATCGTATTCACGGCGGCCTCCTAACCCAGCGCCCGCACGGCGCCGATCAGATCGGCGCCGAAGGCGATGACGACGCCGGGCGCCAGGCGAACGTTCTGGCCCGGCTCAATGGTTTGCACACCGCCATCGCGCAGGCGCGCCGTCCACAAGCCGGCGCCGGAATTGCGCAGGCCCAGCACGCCGGGGCGCGTGGGGTGGGCGACGATTTCGCCCAGCACGCCCGCGCCGCGTCCAGCCAACGCCGGCTCGCCCGCGGGGTCCACACGTCCGCCGTCTCGCAGCGGGATGATGAAGCCGTCGATGTCGAGGCCCAAGGCCTGCGCTGCGGCCGCGGCCGCTTGCGGCGCTGCGGGCGCAGGCTGCGGCGCATGTGCTTGCGGCGGCGGCGCATAGGCCTGGGGCGGGGGCGCATAAGCTGGCGGCTGCGGTGTTGGCGCGTAGGGCGCGGCCGGCGTTGCGTGCGCGGCGCGGTCAACCACGATCGAGCCCATCGTATCCGCGGGCGTGGCGTTGGTGACGCCAAGGCTCGCCTCGATCTGGCGCGCCTTCAACACGGCGCCGACAACCACGATCGCCGCCGCAATCGCCACCGCATATTGCAGCAGCGGGCTGATCACCGAAACGCTGTTCCACAGCGTGTGGACCAAGGTCGAGGCCAGGTAGCCAATGCCGATCAGCTTCCAGCGATTGACCGGGCGCAGAACGGCGAGGCCGATGAAATAGCCGAAGATCCCCGAATACGCCATGTGGCCGACGATGCCGCCGAACACGCGCGGCAACATCAGGGTCAGACTCGCGGCGATCGCCGCAAGCGGGTTTTGCGTTTCCTGATACGCGGCCATCGCGGTGCGCGGGATGTAGTCGAAAGCGGTTTCGATAAAGATGAAGCCGCCGCCCGCGAAGATGCCCATCAACACGCCGTCAACCGGCCCGCGTACATGAAGCAGCTTGAAGAAGGGATTGTCGCGCAATTGCGGCTGCTGCAGCGCGTAAATCGCCAGCGCCGCGCCCGCCAGGATCGGCAAGGCCTTGAATAATTCCTCCATGAAGCCCGCGCCCCACAGCATCTTCCAGAACATGACCGGGAAGGAATAATTCTGAGTGAGATCGACATTGCCCGGCAGCAGGTCGCGGAAGACGTAGAAGAACAGCTTCAGCACCGGCGTGAAGAAGAGCGCCACGACGATGGAGAAGGTCAGCAGGTAAATCAGCATCGAGCGGCGCGGCTTGACGTAGAGATAGAAGGCCGTTTGCATAACCATCAGCAAGAAGAACACGGCAATGATGTTGATGACGATGCCCGCGCTCATCTGCTGGCGCGCGGTTTCGCCGCTGAGCGCCATGCCCATGAGGGCGAACAAGAACGGCGTCACCACGGCTGCGAGGATCGCCAGCAGGAACAGCGGGCTCTTCCACAGTTTGATCTTACTCGAGCGGAACGGCATCAGCTCGGACATGCTGGCCACGTTGTGATCGCGTGGCGTGGGCGTTTGCATGCGGTTTGGGTCGTGATCGGTCATGGATCAGGCTCCGGTTCAGGGTGCGGTGCGGATGGCGACGCACATGGTGGCGTCGTCGCCGCTGCCGCGGCTGGAGACGGTGGAAAGCCAATCGGGCGCCTCGCGCAGGAAGCGGTCCCAGTTGGTGAAAGCATGCGTGCGCAGGCGCGCGACTTCGCCTTCAAACGTGCGGTCATCCTGGAAGGATTTGGAAACGCCGTCGGTGGCCATGAAAACGAAATCTGGCCACGGATGCTCTCCATTGCGCCACAGCACGGCCGAGTGGAAGCAAGCGAGCGCGTCTTCCTGGCAGAGCGAGAAGGTCAACTCGCCTTGCAGAACGGGGCCGCCGCTGAGCGGGCGCACGAGGCTCCCATCCGGGTAGCCCAAGATCAGATCGCCGTCGCCAATCTGCATCAGCGCCAGCAGCCCGCCATGAATGCCTGCCGCAAGCAAAGTTGCGCCGTAGGGGCCAAGCGGGGGCGCGCTGAGCAGCGCGCGCTCGGCTTCGTTGTAGGGATTGGCGGCGATATCGGCCTGCACGTCGGCGCGCCAGCGCTCTAACGCCGCGCTGGCGAGTTCGGCGCCTTCGGAATCGTCGATCTGCGCCTGCAGCGAAGCGGCGGCCGCGCGCACCGCAAGCTCGGCGCCGCGCTGCGAGCGGAAATGCGCCTTGGCGCCGTGGCCATCGGAAACGGAGATCACCATCGGCGCATCGTGCACGCAGAGCCACGCGTCTTGATTGGGCGCGCCGCTGCGCACATGCGAAGGCCCGCGCACGGAAGCCCCGCCCAAACGCCAGCCATTATCAACGATCGTCATCATGGCGTTCTCTCCGTACGCGCCGCGCACACCGCGCCCGTCTGCCCGCCGAAATCGATGCGCATGCCAGGCATGATGCGCACCGCCTGGCCCGCGGCCACTGCGTGCGTTTGCCCGCCGGGCGGCGTCGCCTGCCAAGGCGTCGCGCTCAGATTGCGCAGGCCCGTGAGCTCAGGGCGTGAAGGGTGGGCTTCGACAACGGCGCCCGCGCCCCCGCGCAAGCCCAGCGCTTCGCCCGGCACTTGGCGCCCAAGCGATAAGCCGATCACGCGCCGCCCCACCTTCAAGCCGTCGGGCGCGTTGGGCGGGCCGCCGCAGGCCAGGCAGGCGCCGGGGCCGGTCAGATGCTCGCCGCGCCAATCGGCGGCGTGCTCGTAACCACATGTGGGGCAGGCGAAGGCCGCATCCATCACAGCCTGCAGCGGCGCGCGCCATTCGGTTTCCAGTACGCGCGCGTGGGGATCGTGCAGGCCTTCGCCGAAGCTGCGGACAAACAACGCGCGCAATTCGCCGTTGAGGCTATTCCAGCGCGCCACGATCGGATCGTGGAAGCCTGCCACCGGCCCGTTCGCGCCATTGTGCGGATCGAAGATGAAAAGCGGCTCCGTGCCGTAGAGTTTGTGCTCGGTATCGGCATCCAGCAGCGCCGCCGAATGCTCGCGCCGCCCGTCGAGCGGATGCCAGCCCAGCAGCGTGTAGAAAAACAGCACCGCCATGGAGAACAGGTCTGTGCGGCTATTGGGCAAAAGCTCGCGCCGGACCACTTCGGGCGCCATGAATTTGCGCGCGCCGTAGATGCTGGCGTCGGCGCCGTCGATGTTCACGTTGTCGTTGTCGCAGAT
>DAOMPU010000032.1:0-9719 GCA_035444925.1 Terricaulis sp.
GCTGGCCGGCCTCCCGCGACAGAGTGGCGCGCAGCCGTGCCACGGCCATGCGCGCCAGGGCCCGGACGTCGCGCGGCAGATCGGCGACCCAGATCGCATGATAGCGCGCCAGCTCGGCCAAGCCCGGCAAGCCGTCGCGCAACGTCGCGCCCGCCAATCGCGCCAAGTCGAAGCTTGGCGCATCGGACCACACGTCGGGCGCGGCGCCGGAATCAAGCAGCCAGCCAAGCCGGCGCACGGCCAGCGCGCCGCGCCCAATCAGCGCCACGCGCGCGTGCGCGGGATCGAGGTAAAGCGGGATCATGCTGCTTGCTCCGCCAGCGCGCGCGCCGCGCGCACATCGGCCGCAACCTCGCCAAGCACCATGATCGCGGGGCCTTCACCCACGCGCGCCGCAAGCTCGGGCAGATCGCCCAGCACGCCGCCAAACACGCGCTGCTCGGCCCAGGATGCGCTTTCCACCAGCGCCACCGGGCGCGACGCCGGCACGCCTAGCTCAAGCAGGCTCGCGCGCACGCGCGCTTCGTGGCTCGCACCCATATAGATCACCGCCGTTTCCGCCGCGGCAGCGGCGCGCGCCCAGTGCGCGCCCTCCGCTTCGCCGCGCCCCACGCTCGGCGTCACGAACGTGACCGAGCGTGAAACGCCGCGCTCGGTAAGCGAAACGCCGAGCGCGGCGGCGGCGGCGAACGCCGCACTGACGCCCGGCACGGTTTCCACGGGCACCCCCGCTTCGCGGCACGCTTTCAGCTCTTCGCTGGCGCGGCCAAACAAGTGCGGATCGCCGCCCTTGAGGCGAACCACGATGCGGTGACGCTGGCCAAGGCGCGCCAGCAAGCGGCTGATCAGCCGCTGATCCATCGAGGGCCGGCCCGCGCGCTTGCCGACATTGCAAAGCTTCGCCTGCGGCGCCAGCGCCAGCACTTCAGCGCTGACCAGCGCGTCGTGCAGCACGACGTCGGCCTCAGCCAACAAACGCGCGGCGCGCAGCGTCAACAGATCAACCGCGCCCGGCCCGGCGCCGACGAGATACACAATCCCGCTCATCCCACGATCTCCCGGATCATGCCTGCGGCGGCTGTCTGGTTGGTGTCCGCATCGAACAGCACGAACGCGCCCGTGCCGGGCAGTTCGGCGTAAAGATCAGCGAGGATCGGATCGCGCGCGGCGATCTGCACGCTGGCGATATCGTTGAGCTTCAGCCCGCTTGCCGGCGCCTCGGCCAGATTGCTCATGTCGCGCACGAAGCGCACGTTTTCGATCAGCGCCTGCGTCTCCAGCGCGCCTTGGCGCAAGCGATAGCGGCGATTTGGCGTCCAGGCGTTTTCATCAAGCCAGCACAGATCGGCCACGATGCGGCGCGCATAGCGCACCTCCGCATCGGCGATCACCCCGCCTTGCGCCAGATCGCGATCTTCCGCGAGTTCCACCGCCACCGAAGCGCCCGCCTCCGCACGCGCGACGCCAACGCCGCCGACGCGCACTTGCGCGACGCTTGCTTCTACGGCGGCGGCGCCCACGCGCACCTTGTCACCCGGCCTGATCGCGCCCGATTCAATGCGCCCCGCATAATAGCGCGTGCCGCCATGGCGGAGCACGACTTGCACGGGCAGACGAAGCGGCCCGCCCGCGGCGGCGCCGCGCGCCTCCGCGCCTTCAAGCAGCTCCACCAGCGTCGGCCCTTGATACCAATCGGCGCCGCCGCGGCGGACGATATTGTCGCCCTGTTTGGCCGATACCGGCACGAAGGCGATGTCGCGCAAACCGAGCGCGCCTTCCACGTCGCGGAAGGCGGCGCGGATATCGTCGAACTGCGCCTGCGACCAGCCGATCAGGTCCATCTTGTTGACGGCGACAATCACGTTGAGCCCCATCAAGGCCGCCACCGCCGCATGCCGGCGCGTCTGCGCCTTCAGCACGCCGTTCTCCACGCGCGCCGCGTCGATCACCAATACCGCGACATCCGACACGCTCGCGGCCGTCACCATGTTGCGCGTGTATTGCTCGTGGCCGGGCGCGTCGGCGATGATGAAACTGGTGCGCGGCGTGGCGAAATACCGATACGCCACATCAATGGTGATGCCCTGCGCGCGCTCAGCTTCGAGGCCGTCCGTCAGCGAGGCGAGGTCAATCTCTTCGCCCTCCAGCCCCGCCGCCTGGTCGCGCATCAAAGCTTTGGAATCGAGCAGCAAACGCCCAATCAGCGTGGACTTGCCGTCATCGACGCTGCCGGCCGTCATGAAGCGGATTTGCTCTCCGCTCCAATTGGCCGCCGGGCGAAAGAACGCGCCGCCGTCCATCAGAAATATCCTTCGAGCTTGCGGCGCTCCATGGCCGCGGCATTGGCGCGATCATCCATGCGTGTGGCGCCGCGCTCGGAAACGGTGACGGTCAGCGTTTCGGCCAGCACATCCTCGGCGCTGGCGGCGAGGCTCTCCACCGGGCAGGTGCAGGTGATGTCGCCCACGGTGCGAAAGCGCACCGCGAGTTCATCCACCGTCTCGCCTTCACGCGGCGGCGTGAGATCAGTGACGGGAAACAACAGGCCTTCGCGGCGCACCACGGCGCGGGCGTGGGTGTAATAGAGCGAGGGCAGCGCGATGTTCTCGCGTGCGATGTAGGCCCACACATCCGCCTCGGTCCAATTCGACATCGGGAACACGCGCATGTTTTCGCCGACGCCGATGTGGCGGTTGTAAAGCCCCCAAAGCTCCGGCCGCTGCGCGCGCGGGCGCCAGGCGCCGAACGCGTCGCGGTGGGAGAACACGCGCTCCTTGGCGCGCGCTTTCTCCTCGTCGCGCCGCGCGCCGCCGATCAGCGCGTCGAACTCGAATTCCTGCTGCGCCTCGAGCAGCGTGACCGCTTGCGCCGAATTGCGGCTGGCGTTTGCGTGCGCCAGGCGCACGCTGCCGCGCGCGATGCTCTCTTCCACCGAACGCACGATCAGCGGCAGGCCAGTCTCTTTCGCGCGCGCGTCGCGGTAGGCGATCACTTCGGGGAAGTTGTGGCCAGTATCGATGTGCAGAAGGCGAAACGGCGCGCGCGCCGGCGCAAACGCCTTGATCGCGAGGTGCAGCAGCACCGCGCTATCCTTGCCGCCGGAAAACATCAGCGCCGCGCGCTCATAGACCGCGAGCTCGCGCAGGATATAGACAGCCTCCGCCTCGAGCCGATCGAGCCGCGCCGTCGCCACCAGCGGCGCTGGGGTCAAAGCTTCCACCGCCATCAGCGCGTTCCCGTGTTCATGTGCAGCCCGCATTCCTTGCTGTCTTGCGCTTCCCACCACCAACGCCCGTTGCGCGGATCCTCGCCTGGGCGGATCGCCTTGGTGCACGGCTCGCACCCGATGGAGACATAGCCCCGCCCATAGAGCGCGCTCATCGGGATGGCGAAGCGTTCGGCATACGCCAGCACATCGCTCCAACCCCACGCCGCGAGCGGGTTGAACTTGGCCATGCCGCGTTCTTGATCCTGCTCGGCCTCCGCCAGTGCGCCGCGCGTCAGCGCTTGCTCGCGGCGTTGGCCGGTGACCCAGGCGCTGCGGCCGCCGAGCGCGCGATTCAGCGGCTCCACCTTGCGGATCGCGCAGCAGAGCTTGCGTTGCGCCACGCCCTCGTAAAATCCGTCGGCGCCGTGCGCGGCGATATAGGCCGCCACCGCCTTCTCTTCGGGGCGATACACCGCGATCTCGATCCCGTAACGCGCCCGCGTTTCCGCGATCAGCGCAACGGTTTCCGCGTGCAGGCGCCCGGTGTCGAGTGTGAACACGTCGATCGGAAGCTTGAGGCGCGCGATCGCGTCCGTCACCACCATGTCCTCGGCCGAGAGGCTGGAGGCGAGCGCGGGGCGCGCCTGCGTGGCAGCGATCTCTATCAGCGCGCGCTCAAGCAAGCGCACGCGCGCGTTGAAGTTCGCTTCCGCGCGCGCATCAGCGCCCGCGGCGACGGTTGCGCCTTGGTAAGGCACGCTGAAGGTGGAAATCGCTTTCAGCGCAGCGTCGGCGCTTTGATCGGCGCGCAGTGCGATTGAATCAAACCCCACGCGCGCCATGGCATAGACCTGATCGGCCGTCACCGCGCCGAGCGCGCGCAGGCGCCCCCGATATTGCAGGCGATTGCGCAACAGGAACGCGTGGCTATAGCCGCGCCCATCGCCGATGCGGTGGAAATCGACCGAGATCAGCGCGGCGTTGCCGACGCGGCCATCGAGCTGGCGTACATCGTCAGCCGGCTGCAGCAGAATGGCGCCGCCTTCTTCGCCGCCGTCGAGCCATTGCTGCATTGAGAGATACGCGCCGCCCTCCCATTCGCTCGCGGAAGGGCCGGCCGGCGGCTTGACCACCGGCACGATCTTCTTGCGCACATCGCCGTGGCCATCGTTCGCGGGCTTTGCGGGCGTCAGCGTGCGCGCCGAAGCCTCGCCCCGCACATGCGCGCCCTCGGCGTCGATCTCGATCACGAGGCTCATGCCGCTTCCGCCGGTTCGAGCGCGGCCTTGAAGGCGCCAGCGCCCAAGCGCTCTACGGCGGCGATGAAGCTCTCGCCCGACAGGCGCTCGCTCAAATAATGCCGCGCCAGCCGATCCACGATCGCCGGCACTTCTTCCTGGCGCACCGCCTTGCCGGTCAGCACGCCGAGCGCACCGGCGCCATCCGCGCGCCCGCCGACCAGCACCTGATACCAATCCTCCCCCGCCTTATCGATGCCGAGCACGCCGATATGGCCGACATGATGGTGCGCGCAGGCGTTGATGCAGCCGGACACGTTGATGGCGATTGGCCCCAATTCCTCTTCAATCGGCGCAAGCCGCGCAGCGATGGCCGCCGAAAGCGGGATCGATTTGGCGTTGGCCAGCGAGCAGAAATCCCCGCCCGGGCATCAAATGATATCTGAGGCCAAATCAATGTTGGCGCGCGCAAGGTTGCGCGCATCAAGCTCGAGAAACAGCGCCTGCAGATCGGCGCGGCGCACATGCGGCAAGACAATATTCTGGTGATAGGAAACGCGCGCCTCGGCGAAGCTGTAGCGATCCGCCAGATCGGCGATGAAATCCATTTCGTCGGCGGTTGCATCGCCAGGAGCGACGCCCTCACGCTTCAGGCTGATCGTCACCGCGGCATAATCCTCGTTGCGATGGGCTGCGACGTTGCGCTTGCTCCAGGCGCGAAAATGCGGGTCGATCGACAGGGTGCGCGACGCGGGTACGGACGTCGGCGCATAGGCGGGATCGACGAAATGAGCGGCCACGCGATCCAACGCCTCCTGCGTCAGCGTGTTGGGGCCGCCTTTGATTTGCGCCCATTCTTCATCCGTGATGCGCGCGAACTCGGCCGCGCCGACTTCCTGCACTTGAATTTTAATGCGCGCCTTGAAGATATTGTCCCGTCGGCCGAGGCGGTTGTAGGCGCGCAGCACCGCTTCAGTGTAATTGAGCAATTCGCTCCAGTGCAGATCGCGCTTGATTACGTCCGCCAGGCGCGGCGTGCGCCCCTGGCCGCCGCCCACCTTCACGTCGAGGCGCACTTCGCCTGCGGCGTCGCGCTTCAGATCAAACGCTAGGTCGTGCACCGGCGTGGCGGCGCGATCTTCCTTGGCGCCATTAAAAGCCACTTTGAACTTGCGCGGCAGATGCGCGAACTCTGGGTGCAGCGTGGACCATTGGCGCATGATCTCGCAATACGGGCGCGGATCAACGATCTCATCGGCCGCCACACCCGCCAGCGCATCGGTGGTCACATTGCGCACGCATGAACCGCTGGTCTGGATCGCGTGCATCGATACGCCGGCCAATTCGCCAAGAATATCGGGCACTTCCTCGACCTTCACCCAATTGTATTGGATGTTTTGGCGCGTCGTGAAATGGGCGTAGCCGCGATCATATTTGCGCGCGATCTCGGCCAATTTGCGCAATTGCGTGGAGGATAGCACGCCATACGGAATGGCGATGCGCAGCATCGGCGCATAACGCTGGATGTAGAGCCCGTTCTGCAGCCTCAGCGACCTGAACGCATCCTCATCGATTTCGCCGGCGAGATAGCGCCGCGTCTGGTCGCGGAATTGCGCCACCCGCTCCTCGACAATGAGGCGGTCAACAGCGTCGTATCGGTACATCTGGCCAAGGCGTCCCGTGGAGGAAACGAGGCCCATTCAGGAGCCCCCGCGAACGCTGAGAATGGAAGGCCGCCCCCGCACGAGGAAGCGCGTCTGCCTTAAGCGTCGCTTTAGGCAGGCTGATGCATGCGCCTTCAGGCCGTCTGATCGGCGGCGGAATCGCCTTCCATGGCCTGCGCGCGCAGCCATTCGAGGAAGGCAGTCTGCGCCGGCTCGAACCGGCGCCCGCGCGGCCAGACCAGCCAATAGGCGAAGCTGACCGGGGATTCCGTCTCATCCAGAGGCGCGACCAGGCGCCCGTCGGCGATATCGCGCAGCGCAAGCTGGCGCTTGGCAAGCGCCAGGCCCTTGCCGGCGATCGCGGCCTCGATGGCGAGGCTCGATTGGTTGAAACGCAAACCTCGCTCAAAATCCGTGCGCTTGATGCCGCGCGCGGCGAACCACATCGCCCAGGTGGGGCATGAGGGATCGCGCTCGGGGCCGTCATCGTGGATCAGCGGCGCGTTCGCCAGATCGGCTGGCTTCTTCAGCGGGCTATGCGTTTCCAAAAGGCGCGGGCTGCAGACGACGACGACAGATTCCGTCATCAGCCGCTCGGCCTGCAGCCCCTCATACCCGCCCGGCCCGTAGCGAATGGCGAGATCGATGTCGCTGCCGGAGAATTCCACCAGCGCCATGTCCGCGGAGAGACGCACCTCGGTATCGGGATAGCTTTCCTGAAAGGCATCGAGCCGGGGGATCAGCCATTTTGAAGCAAACGATGGCGCGGTGGATATAGAGACGCGCCGCCCGCGCGTGGCCGCGCGCATGGCGCGCCCCGCTTGCAGCATCTCGGCCAAGGCCGCGCCCGCGTGGGAAAACGCGGCCTGGCCTGCATCCGTCAATTCCACGCCGCGCCCGAGCCGGCGAAACAGCGGCTGGCCGGCGTAATCCTCCAGCACGCGGATGTGCTGGCTGACAGCCCCGGCGCTCACGCCCAGTTCGTCCGCCGCGCGGGCAAAGCTGCCCAGGCGGGCCGCCGCCTCGAACACGCGCAGACTGATAAAGGGCGGCAGGATGTCCTTCGATTCCAAGCACGCGGCTCCTTGGGGCGCGGCGCGCGCCGCCCCTCACATAAGCGATACTGACGCCCTTGCGTAGCCCGCAGCGCGCAAATCGCCATCGGCGCGAACCCATCACGACGCCCGCGCCTAAGAGCGTTACCGCATGGCCCGCGGCGCCTTGCCGCTTGCTTTCGACGTTTTACTGTTTTACTACGCTAAAACAATGCAACTGACAAGACGCCCCGATCTGATCGACGCCTTGCTCGCCTTGGACAGCCGCGCCGAGGCGGAATCTTTCCTGGCGGACCTGTGCACGCCCAGCGAAATGAAGGCCTTCGCCGAGCGCTGGGCGATCGCGCGCATGCTGGACGCGGGAGAACTTTCCTACCGCGAGATCGCAGAGGAATCCGGCTCCAGCACCGCGACCGTGGTACGCGTGGCGCGCTTTCTCAAAGAGATGCCCTATCAGGGCTATCGCCTCATCCTCGATCGCCTGAAGCGCCGCAAATGAGCCGTGAACGCCTGCGCCTTGCGCTTCAGAAAAGCGGCCGCCTCGCCGACAGCAGCCTTGAGCTGCTGCGCTCGGCCGGCTTCACCGTGAATAAAGGCGCCAACGAGCTGCTTTACCGCATCGATAACGCGCCGATCGACGTGCTGCGCGTGCGCGACGACGACATTCCCACCTTGGTGGCCGATGGCGTGGCCGATCTCGGCATCGTCGGCCTCAATGTGCTGGAAGAGCGCGAGGCCGCCGCGCGCGCGCCGCGCGAAGTGATGCGTTTAGGCTTTGGCCGCTGCGCATTGAAGCTCGCCATGCCCGAGAAAGCGGCGTACGGCGGCGCGTATTCGTTGGATGGCGTACGCATCGCCACCTCCTACCCACACATCCTTTCGCGCTTTCTTGAGCAGAACGGCGTCAGCGCCGAAATCGTCACGATGCACGGCGCGGTGGAAGTGGCGCCGCGCCTGGGGCTCGCGCAAGTAGTGTGCGATCTCGTTTCGACGGGCGCCACCTTGGAGGCCAACGGGCTTTCCGCGGTTGAAACCGTGATGGAAAGCGAGGCCGTTCTGATCCAGACGCCAAAATCCATCGCGGCCGATTTACAAGCCGATGCCGAGCGCTTCATCGCCCGCGTGCGCGGCGTCACCGCCAGCCGCGGCGCCAAATACGTGATGATGAACGCCCCGCGCGCCGCGCTGCCGGCGATCAGCGCGATCCTACCGGGCGCCGGCGCGCCGACGGTGACGCCGCTGGCCGGCGATGCGGACGCGGTGGCGGTGCACGCCGTCTGCCAGGAATCGGTGTTTTGGGAGACGCTGGAGAAGCTCAAATCCGCCGGCGCATCGGCCATCCTCGTGCTCTCGATCGAGAAGATGATGTGATGCAGCGCTTGATCTGGAGCGATTTGGCGCCTGAAGCGCGCAGCGCAGCGTTGGCGCGCCCCGCCAAACGCAGCGACGCCCGCGTTGCGGAGATCGTACGCACGATCTTCGAAGAGGTTGCGCGCGAAGGCGCCGAAGCCGTCTCGCGCTGGGCGCAAAAGCTTGATCGCCGCGCGCCAGAGACGCTTGAGCTCACCCCGCCCACGATCGCCGCCGCCCGCGCCGAGCTGACCAGCGACGATCTGGCCGCACTGGAAACGGCCATCACGAACGTGCGGACCTTCCACGAAGCCACCAGGCCAGCGGATGCCGAGGTCACACCCGCGCCTGGCGTGCGCTGCCGGCGCATTTGGCGCCCGATCGCATCCTGCGGGCTTTATATTCCAGCCGGCAGCGCGCCGCTTTTTTCGACGTTGATCATGCTGGCGGAGCCCGCGCGCGCAGCCGGGGTGCCGCAACGGATTGTCGTCACCCCGCCCAACCCGCACCCGATCATGATCGCGGCCGCGGCCGCGTGCGGGATAGAGGCGCTGCACCTTATCGGCGGCGCGCAAGCGATCGCGGCGCTCACTTTCGGCGCCGGCGCGCCCAAGGTGGAAAAAATCTTTGGCCCCGGCAACGCCTATGTCGCGGAAGCCAAACGCTACGCTGCGAGCTTGCCGGGCGGGCCGCAGATCGATCTGCCCGCGGGGCCCAGTGAGCTCATGGTGATCGCCGATGAAAACGCCGATCCGGCGCTAATCGCCGCCGATCTGCTCAGCCAGGCCGAGCACGATGCGGACGCGCAGGTGATCCTCGCGGCAACCTCGGCTGGAACGCTGGCGTCCGTTGCGCTTGCGCTGGAGAGCCAACTCGCCACGCTGCCGCGCGCGGCCATCGCGCGTGCTTCGCTGGATCAAGCGCGGCTCATTCAAACACGCAGCCTCAGCGAAGCCGCGGAGATTGCCAACGCCTATGCGCCTGAGCACTTGGCGCTGCACATCGATGCGCCCGACAGCATGCTGGCGCGCATCGACAATGCGGGCGCGGTGTTCGTAGGCCGCTGGAGCGCCGAAACATTTGGCGATTACATCTGCGGCCCCAGCCACGTGCTGCCGACGGACGGCGCGGCGCGCGCTTGGAGCGGCGTCAGCGTCGCTTCCTTTATGAAGAGCTTTACGGTGCAAACATTGGATGCGGCAGG
>DAOMPU010000032.1:9729-14497 GCA_035444925.1 Terricaulis sp.
CGTTGGCGGGCGCAGCCGCGCGCCTTGCGCGCCTCGAAGGCCTTGAGGCGCACGCGCGCGCCGCCGACATGCGCGCCGCGCTATGAAAGCCGCCCCGTTCGCACCCCTGCTGCCTGACGGTGAAAAGCTGCAAGCGTTTCCCGAGCGTCCGGACGCCTTGATCGCGCGCATGGCGGCGATCTATGGCGTCGCGCCTGAAAGCGTTTTGCCGACGCAGGGCGGCGCACAGGCGCTCGCGCTGATCGCACGGCACGCTGCGCTCTGCGGCTATGGCGCCCTGGCCGGCGCGCGCGCGGACCTCGCGCGCATCGCCGCCGTCAACCGCCTCGCGCTTGCCGGCGCTACGGACGCCGCCACCGGAGCAGTGATCATCGCCTCGCCTGATCTTGATAGCGCGCCGCTGGCGGCTTTGGAGATTGCACGCCGCGCCCGCGAGATCGCACCAGCTTTGCTGGTGGTGGACGAAACGCTAATCGAGTTTGAAGACGCCCCTTCCGCCGCCGCTTTGATTGACGAGTTCGGCAATCTCGTGGTGCTGCGCGATCTTTCCTACGCCTACGGGCTGGCCGGCGCGCCCTGCGCGGCGTTGCTTGCCACACCGGAACTGATTGCGCGCCTGCGTGAAGCGGAAGAGCCCGGCGCGTTGGCTGCGCCAATCGTCGCGCTTGCGCAAGCCGCGCTCGCGCCGCATCGCGTTGGCGCCAACGCGGCGCGGATTGCCGAACTGCGCACGGAGCGCGCGCGGCTGGCGCTGGCGATCCCCGATGCGCGCGAAGGCGGCGGCCCGTTTGTTTGGATCGAACCCGCCGACGTTGGCCGCGCCCGCGCCGCGATCGGGCGCTTCGCCTTGGAAGGCGAATGGCGCGGCGCGGCGTTTCTGCTGCCGCTCGGCGCGCAGGGAGCCAACGACCGCGCCATCGCCGCCTTCGGCGGCGCGCCGGCGCGCGCGGCGCGGCGCGCGGAAGTGGTGCGCGACACCAAGGAGACGCAAATCGTCGTCCGCGTCGATCTTGATCGCGAAGGCGCTTGCGAGGCTGATACCGGCATCGGTTTCTTCGATCACATGGTGGCGCAGATAGCCCTGCATGGCGGGTTTGAGCTTTCGCTGCGCTGCGCCGGCGATCTTGAAGTCGATGGGCACCACACGATCGAAGATTGCGCGCTCGCGCTCGGCCAGGCGCTGAAAGACGCGCTCGGCGCGCGAAAGGGTCTCGCCCGCTTCGGCTTCACGCTGCCGATGGACGAGGCTGAGGCGCGCGTCTCCGTCGATCTCGGCGGGCGGCCTTACCTTGTGTTCGAGGGCGCCTTCGCCGCATCGCACATCGGCGCCTATCCCACCGAAATGACAGAGCACGTTTTCCGCTCACTCGCGCAGAGCATGGGCGCCGCCATTCATGTGCATGTCGATGGCGCGAACGATCACCACAAGACCGAGGCCTGCTACAAAGCGTTTGGCCGCGCGCTGCGCCAGGCGCTGCGCGTGGAAGGCGCGGCGCTGCCCTCCACCAAGGGCGTCATCTGATGGATGTCGCGGTGGTCAAGCTGGGCGTCGGCAACACCGCCTCGGTGCTCTACGCGCTTGAGCGCCTCGGCGCGCGTGCGGTGCTGACCGACGAGGCCGGCGTGATCTCGGATGCGCCGCGGGTCATTCTTCCCGGTGTCGGCGCGGCCGCTCATGCTATGGCGCGCATCCGCGAGCTGGGCCTCGCCCGCGTGCTGCGCAGCTTTGAGCGCCCGCTGCTCGGCGTGTGCCTTGGGCAGCAAATTTTGTTTGAGCGCAGCGCCGAGGGAAACGCCGAAGGCCTGGGGCTGCTCGCCGGCGCGGTTGCGGCGTTGCCTGTTTCACCGCAGATGATCTCGCCGCACATGGGATGGTCCAAGCTTACGCCCAAACGTGAACACGCGCTGATCGATGGCGTTCCGGCCGGCGCTTACGCGTACTTCGTGCATGCCTATGTCTGCCCCTTGAGCGCAGCCACGCTGGCCGACGCCACGTACGGCGCGCCGTTCGCGGCGATCGTGCAGCAGGGCAATTTCATGGGCTGCCAATTTCATCCGGAGCGCTCCGGCGCCGTCGGCGCACGCATCCTCAAGAATTTTTTGGACATGCCATGTTGATCATGCCGGCCATCGATCTGCGCGAGGGGCGCTGCGTGCGCCTTGCGCAGGGGCGCTTCGACGCGGTGACGACCTATGGCGAGCCGCAAGCACAATTGCGCGCGTTCGCCGAGGCTGGCGCGGAATGGGTGCATGTCGTGGACCTTGACGGCGCCGAAGCGGGCGCGGCGCGGCAATATGCCTTGATCGGCGTACTAGCGCGTTCGGGGCGCGCCAATATCCAAAGCGGCGGCGGCGTGCGCACGCAGGCTGATGTGGAGATGCTGCTGAACGCGGGCGTGCAGCGCGTGGTGATCGGCTCGGCCGCCGTGCGCAATCCCGCAGCCGTGCGCAATTGGACCGCGATATTTGGCCTTGAACGCATCTGCTGCGCGCTCGATGTGCGTGAAACGCCGAACGGCTGGGAGGTCGCGCAAAGCGGCTGGAAGGAAGGCGCCGGCGTGACGCTGGAGCAAGCGCTGGCGCTTTACCCGCCAGGCGCGCTGCGCCATGTGCTTGTCACCGACATCTCCCGCGACGGCGTGCTGAGCGGGCCGAACGTGACGCTGATGCGCACGCTCTGCGCAATGCGGCCAGATCTCAACGTGCAGGCCTCAGGCGGCGTCGCCACCCTGGACGACCTCGCCGCCCTGCGCACGACGGGCGCGTCCGCGGCGATTGTGGGCCGCGCGCTCTATGAGCGGCGTTTCACCTTGGAGGCCGCCCTTGCCGGCTAGACGCATCATCGCCTGCCTCGATGTGCGCGAGGGCCGCGTCGTGAAAGGCGTGCGCTTTGAAGGCCACGTTGACGCCGGCGATCCGCTTGCGCTGGCGCAGCGCTACCGGGACGAAGGCGCCGACGAGATCGTGATTTACGACATCACCGCATCGGCGGAACGGCGCACCATCGATTACGCTTGGCTCTCGCGCATCGCGCGCGCGCTGGATATTCCGCTCAGCGTCGCCGGCGGCATTCGTACATTGGAGCAAGCGATCGCCTGCCTGGAGCACGGCGCCGATAAGGTTTCGATTAATTCCCCCGCATTGGAGCGGCCGGACTTTATCGGCGAGCTGGCGCAGGTCGCCGGCTCGCAATGCGTCGTCGTCGGCGTCGATAGCCGCGCCGAGGGCGGCGATTGGTTCGTGCATCAATATACCGGCAAAGCGGAGACCTCCCAATGCACGGCGCGCCGCACGCTGCAATGGATCCAGGAAGCCCAGGCGCGCGGCGCGGGCGAGATCGTGTTGAACTGCATGGATAGCGACGGCGCACGCGAAGGCTACGACATCACCCAGCTTAAGGCCGCGCGCGCATTGCTTTCGATCCCGCTGGTGGCCTCCGGCGGCGCGGGCGCGGCGGCGCATTTCGCGGAGGTGTTCGCACAGGCGGATGTTTCCGGCGCGCTGGCGGCCAGCATCTTTCACTTCAACAAAGTCTCCATCGCTGAAGCCAAAAACGCTGCGACGGCGGCGGGCATGGAGATCCGACCGTGCTGAATGTGGACGACATCGATTTCGCCAAAGGCGAGGGATTGATCGCCGCCATAGTGCAGGATCGCGCCACGCTGCAGGTGCTTATGCTCGCCTTCATGGATCGCGCCGCGCTGGAGGAAACCATCGCCAGCGGCGAGGCGACTTTTTTTTCCCGGTCACGCCAAGCGCGCTGGCGCAAGGGCGAAAGCTCCGGCCACCGGCTGGCGGTCACTTCGCTCACTGCTGATTGCGATGGCGATGCGGTGTTGGTTGAGGTGGAGCCGCGCGGGCCGGCCTGCCACCTCAACACCACGTCCTGCTTCGGCGATGGCGATGCGCCAGGCCTTGGCATACTTGGCGCGCTGGAGCGCACCATTGCCGAACGCGCGCGCGCACCGGTTACTGAAAGCTACACCGCGCGCCTGATCGCCGAAGGCCCCAAGCGCGCGGCGCAGAAAGTTGGCGAAGAGGGCGTGGAGACCGCGCTCGCGGGCGCGGCGGGCGGCGATGACGAACTCTGCGAGGAAGCGGCCGACCTGCTCTACCATCTCATCGTGCTTTTGCGCGCGCGCGGGCTCGCGCTGAGCGATGTGATGGCGGTGCTGGCTGCGCGGGCGCAAACGCCATGAGCGGGCCGATCGCCAAACCCTCGATCGCCGCGATCCATCCCTATGTGGCCGGCAAAGCGAAAGTTGAAGGCTTCACAGCGCCGATCAAGCTTTCCGCCAACGAGAATGCGCTGGGCTGCAGCCCCGCCGCACGCGCCGCCTTTCTGGAAGGCGCCGCCAGCTTGCACCGCTACGCCGATCCCTATGTCGGCGCGCTGCGCGAGGCGTTGGCCGCCAAACATGGCTTGGAGCCTGCGCGCATCGTGTTCGGCGCGGGATCGGACGAGGTGTTTTCGCTCGCCTGCCAAACCTATCTCAATCCGGGCGATGCGATGGTGCAGCCAGCCTATGCGTTCGCCGCATGGGCGATCGCGGCGCGGGCGGCGGGCGCTGAGGTAATCTCCGCGCCGGAGCAGAGTTACACGATCAATGTGGATGCGCTGCTCGCCGCGGTTACGCCGCGCACGCGCATGCTGTTCGTGGCCAATCCGGCGAGCCCTACCGGCACGCGCGTTCCGTTTAGCGAGATCAAGCGCCTCCATGCGGGCCTGCCCGCGCATGTGCTGCTGGTACTGGATGGCGCCTACGCT
>DAOMPU010000033.1:0-14165 GCA_035444925.1 Terricaulis sp.
GGCAAAGAAACGGGGCGCTGGAGGCGGCGAACGAGGCGGCCGCGCGCGCGGCGCTGCAAAAGCGCAGCCTCATGCCCGTGCAGATTGAGGCGGGCGACGCCAAGGCGCGTCCCGCCCGCGCGCCGGCCGAGCGCGCGCCCTCGCGCCGTGCGAAGCTCAGCCACAAAACATTGCTGCTGATGACGCGCCAGCTGGCCACGCTGATCGACGCTTCCGTGCAGGTGGATGAAGCATTGGCGATGATCGCCGCGCAGCAGGAAAACGCCGCGGCGCGCGCTATCATCACGGACGTCAAAACCGGCGTGCTGGAGGGGCGGCGCCTGGCCGATGCGTTGGCGCTGCATCCCGCCAGCTTCTCTGGCCTCTATCGCGCGGCGGTGGCGGGCGGCGAACGCGCGGGGCGTCTTGGCTTTGTGCTGACGCGGCTGGCGGATTATCTCGGCCGCGCCCATGCGATGCGCACCAAAGTGCAAACCGCGATGATCTATCCGGCGGCCTTGTCGCTGGTGGCGCTCAGCGTGGTGACGTGCCTCATGATTTTCGTGGTGCCGAGCCTGACCGAGCAATTCGAGCGCTTCGATCAGAATCTGCCGCTGCTGACGCAAATCCTGATCGCGGTCTCGGGCTTTCTCACGCATTTTTGGCCGCTGCTGCTGGCGGCGATGGCCGCGGGCGCGCTTGCGCTGCGGACGCTGCTGCGGCGTGAGCCTGTTCGTGCGTCTCTGGACGCTTTCACCTTGCGCGCGCCGGTGCTGGGGCGCTGGGCGAAGGCGGTGAGCGCGAGCCGGTTCGTGCGCGCCGTTTCCACGTTGGTGTCATCGGGCATGCCGGTGCTTGAGAGCGTGCGCGCCGCGCGCGAGTCGGTCGGCAATCGCGCTGTCGCGCAGGCGGTGGCGCTGATGGCCGTGCGCATCGAAGAGGGCGAGCCCCTATCGGCGGCGATGCGCCGCTCGGGCGTCATTCCGCCGATGGTTTGCTACATGACGCAAAGCGGGGAAAACGCCGGCGAGCTGCCGGTGATGCTCGATAAGGCGGCGGATCATCTTGATCAGGAATTTGAGGCGTTCACCGCTTCGGCGCTCAGCCTGCTGGAGCCGGCGATTATCGTTTTCATGGGGCTGGTCGTCGCCTCGATCGTGCTGGCGATCATGCTGCCTATTCTCCAACTGAACAGATTGGCCATCGGGTGAAAGCAATGATGACGCGCTTGTTGAAACACGTGCGCCGCGCAAGCGGCGCGCGCCAGCTGCACGCTGAAGCGGGCGTGACGCTGGTGGAGATGATGGTCGTGATCGTCATCATCGGCCTCGTCACCGCGATCGTGGTGATCAACGTGCTGCCCAGCCAGGACGCCGCGCGTATCGAAAAGGCGCGGGCGGATTTGCGCGTTATCGAGCAGGCGTTGGAGCTCTATCGGCTCGACAATTCACGCTATCCGGCGATGGAGGATGGCCTGGAAGCGCTGACGCGCGCGAGTGGCGCAGAGGGCGCTTCCCGCGAAGCCTATATCCGGCGCCTGCCGGACGATCCTTGGGGGCGCGCGTACCTTTACGTAATTCCCGGCGCCCAAGGGCCGTTTGACCTCTTCAGCTATGGCGCGGATGGACGCGAAGGGGGGCAGGGTGTCGATGCCGACATTGGCAATTGGCAATAAGCCGCCGCCGGACGCGGGCTTCAGCCTCGTTGAAGCGCTTACGGCGCTGATGGTGATCGGGCTCTTGGTCGGCGCGGTGGTGCTGGCCGCGCCCGGCGCGGACCACAAAGTGCGTGACGAGGCGCAGCGGCTCGCCGCGCGGATCGTTGCTGCGCAAGATGAAAGCATCCTCATCAATCGGCCGGTGGCGCTGGTGGTGACGCAAAACGGCTACGCCTTTGAGCGGCTGGAGCATCAGGGCTGGGTGGCCGCGGGCCATGGCGCCCCGCTCGGGTTTCGCGCGTGGCCCGCCGATCTCAATGTTCAAATTGAGCAGCAGGAAGGGGCTGAAGGCGATGCGCGCATCGCCCGGTTCGACGCGCTCGGCGGCGCAACGCCGGCGGCTTTGGTGCTGAGCGGATGGGGCGCGAGCTGGCGCGTGTCTGTCAACGGGCGGGGGCAAGCGCATGTCGCCCGCGCGGACTGATGCCGGATTCACTTTGGTCGAGGCGCTCGTCGCGCTGGGCGTGTTTGCGATGGCGGGCGTTGGCCTTGTGCAATTGCAGACGCACTCCTTGCGTACGCTGGTAGGCGTGGAAACCAGGGCGCTTGCGGAAACGCTGGCGCACAACATTCTGGTGGAGACGGTGGCCGCCGATGCCGCGCCCGCCTTGGGCGCGCGCGAAATCGAGCAGCAATTCGCGGGGCGCGCTTGGCAGGTCACCGTCACCGTCGCGGGAACGCCCGATCCCTCGGCGCGGCGCATCAGCGTCTTGGCGCGAGAGGTCGGCGGCTCAGCCCCGGCCGTGCAAACGCATGCCTTTATGGCCACCTCGCATGAGGCTCCGCCATGACGGCGCGCGCCGCAAATGATTCCGGCTTCACGCTGGTGGAAGCGCTGGTTTCGCTGCTTGTGTTTAGCCTGATCGCCAGCGGGTGCGTGGCCATGCTGATGCAAAGCGTGGAGAGCCAGCGCCGCGTAGGCGCCGCGCACGAAACGCTGCGGGAGCTGCAAACCACGCGGGCGCTGCTGGCCAACGATCTTGCGCAATTGGTGCTGCGCGAGGTGCGCGGCGAAGATGGCGCGCGCCAGCCGCGCTTTATCGGCGGGGACGCCGCTGCGCCCTTGCAATTTGTCCGCGCGAGCGCCGAGCCGGGCGAGCCGCATGCCCGGGCGACGGCGCTTAGCCTCGTCACCTATCGCATCACGGAGAACGCCGTCATCCGCGCGAGCCGCGCCGATCTCGACTCTGGCGAGGCGATGACGGAGCGCGTGATGCTCTCTGACGTCGAGGGCGCGCGGTTTGAATTTTTCGATGGGTCGGCCTGGCGCGAGGCGTGGCTGGTGGGCCCGGGCGGAGGCGCGCCCCCGCGCGCGGTGGCGCTCGTGTTCGAAAGCCCGCGCTATGGCGAGATGCGGCTCGAGGCGATCGTGGAGCTTGGATTGTGACAAAGCGCACGCCCGCCAAGCAAAGCGAGCGCGGCGCCGCGCTCGTCACGGTGCTGACGATGGTGGCGATCATGTCGGCGCTCGCGGTGGTCGCGGTCGATGCGGCCGGCATGAGCGTGCGGCGCACGTTCAACCAAACGCGCATGGAGCAGACGCGCTGGTATCTGCTGGGCGCGGAGGCGTTTGCGATCGGCAAGCTGGAGGACATGCGCCGCGCTGTGCGCGAAGGCGCGGCCGCTGACGGCGATTGGCACGGGCGCATGTTCTCGTTCCCGCTGGACGACGGCTTGATGCGCATTGCGCTCTATGATGGCGGAAATTGCTTCAATCTGAACAGCGTGGTGCGCCAGGCGGAGGAAGCCGCCTCCACGGCCGACGCCGGAGGGGTGATGCAATTCGCGCTGCTGCTCGATCTCCTGGGCGTGCACTCCGATCGCGCCGCGCTGGGCGCTACGCTGGCCGATTGGATCGACGCAGATGCGCTTCCATCCCCCGGCGGTCTCGAAGATGGCGCAGACCGGCGCGGCGCGCCGTATCGGCCGGCGAACACCTTGCTGGCCGATCTCAGTGAATTGCGGCGCGTGGAGGGGTTTAGCGACGAAGTGATTGCGCGCATCGCCGATCATGTGTGCGTGCGCCCCACCGCCGCGCCCAACCTCTTGAACCCCAACACATTGGCGCCGAGTGAGGCCGCTTTGCTCGCGATGGCGTTGCCGGATATCGATATCGAGCAGGCGCGCGGCGTCATTCGCGATCGGCCGCGCGGCGGCTGGAGCGATCTTGACGCTTTCTTCTCCCATCCGCGCTTGGCCGGGCTTGAACTGAATGAGCTGCGCCGCGCCAGCTTTAGTTTGGAGCCGGTGTATTATGTGATGATCGCCAGCGTGGAGCGCGAAGGCGGGCGCGAAACCGAGGCCGCGCTGATCCGCATGCGTCCCCAGGGCGGAGGCGTGGTGCGCCGCGTCTTTGGCGTGGCCGCCGAAGGGCGGGTGCTATGAGCGCAATTCTTTTACTGATCGGGGGCAGCGACCCCGAAGCGCCGATGGCTTGGGCGCAAATCGATGATGCGGGCGCCGTTGAAGCGCAGGGCGTTCTGGCGCCGGGCGCGCAGGCGCCGGCCGCGCCGCCCGCGCGCACCGTGCTGGTGCTGCCCGGCGCCGATGCGCGGGTGAAGCTGCTGGATCTGCCGGCGCGGACTGAAGCCCAGGCGCGCGCCGGCGCGCCGTTCCTGTTCGAAGGCGCCCTCGCCGAAGATGACGAGATGCACTGGGCGGTGGGCGCGGCGCAAAACGAAGCGGGGCGGCGTTTGGTTGCCGCGATCTCGGCGCCGCGTTTGCGCCAATGGCTCGCACGTTGCGCCGAAAGCGGGGCGAAGCCGCATGTGGCGGCGCTTGATTTCATGCTGCTGCCGGCGGCGCTGGATGAAGTGGCGATCGCGGTCACGCCGGCGCGCGCGATGGTGACGGCGGGCGCCGCCGGGGGCTTTGCGATCGAGCCCGAGCTCGCCCCGATGGTGTTTTCGCGCTGGCTGGCTGAGGCGCCTGTCGCGCCGCGCCGCATCGTGCTGATGGGCGGGGAGCCCGCCGTTTGGCGCGAGGCGCTCGGCGCGCAGGCTGCTTTGCTTGAGGCCGCGCCCGCGCCGGATATGATCGCACTGCTCGCGCGCGGTGTGGCGCAGGCCGAGTACGGCACGCCAAATCTGCTGCAAGGGGAGTTTAGCGTCGAGACCGCCAAGGCCTCGCCTTTGAAGCTTTGGCGCTTCGCGGCGTTGCTGGCGGCGGCGGCGTTTCTGTTGCAGGTGGGCTCGCAGCTCATTAGCGGCGTGCGCGACGAACAGGCGGCGCGCCAGATCACAGCGGCGGCGGAGCGTGACTTTCAGGCCGTGCATCCTGGGCGGGTCGTCAATCTTCGCGCGCAGGTGAGCGCGCTCACTAATCAATTGGCGCAATCGGGCCGCCACCCCTTGCTGACCGCGGCCGAGCCGCTGTCCGCCGCCTTGCGGCAAAATCCGACAGCGCGGGTGGATGAGGTGCGCCATCAGGCGCCGGGGCGCAGCGTGCGCGTGATTGTTTCCGCGTCCGATCAGGCTGGGCTTGAAGCATTGGTGGCGGCGCTGCGCGCGGGCGGGCTTCAGCTGGACCGGCGCGACGTCGCCCCGCGCGAGGGGCGCTATAGCGCCGAACTCACCGTGGAGGCGCCGCGATGATGGCCCAGCTTGGCGCCTGGTGGCGCGCCCGCACGCGGCGTGAGCGCCTGTTCCTGCAGATCGCGGCGGCTTTTGTCTGCGTGTTCATTTTGCCGGGCTGGATTTATCTCAGCGCGAGCGCGTATCGCGCCGGCGCGGCGCACGAATTGGCGGCGGCGAGGGAAATCAGCGCCGAAGTAGCGCGCATCGGCGAACAGGCGCGCCTGCAGCGCGCCAGTTTCGCCGGCGTGGACGGCGCGGTGCGCGATCGCGCGCTGGCGGCGGCGCAGGAGAGCGCCCTTTCCATCGCACGCTTCGAAGAAGCCGGCGCCGATCGCGTACGGGTGGTTTTCGAAGGCGTCAGCTCGGTCGCGCTCTATCGCTGGGTGGAGGCGGCGGGGCAAAAGCGCATTGCGGTCACCCGCAGCGCCATCACGCGGATCGGCGAAAGCGATCAGGTCAACGCCGAATTTGAGATCGCCGAGGCGCAATGATGCGTATCTGGCATTTCCTCGTGTTCGCGGTCGCCCTGGCGGCCTTCGCTTTGGCCTTTGCGCCCGCCGCGGTTTTTGTGGCGCCGCGCGAGGGCTTTTCCTACACGCGCGCCAGCGGTGCGATTTGGAATGCGCGCATCGAAGGCGCGCGCCTTGGCGGCTACAGCGTGGATGAGCTCGCTTGGCGGATTTCTCCGCTCGATCTCGTCCAAGGCAGGGTGATCGCCCCGCTGCGGCTGCGCGGCCAGATCGAGGGGGACGCCGTATTGCTGGCCAATTTGCGGGACCGCCGCCTGCAGGTTCCGAACCTGCGCGTCAGCGGCTTTCATGCGCAAGGCCTGCTTTTGGACGGCGAGACGCAAGTGCGCGGGCTTGATATTTTCTTCGAAAATGGCGTCTGCGCCCACGCCGAAGGGGCGATCGCATCTGACGTGCTGGCGCGCGCGGGCCGCATGCTAGGGTTTCAGGCGCCTGAGCTTTCAGGGGAAGCGCGCTGCGATGCCGGCGATGCGCTGGTGGCCCTGGCCGGGGTCGCGGCGACGGGCGAGCAGGTCAGTTTCGATCTGCGCCTGCAAGGGAACGGCGCTGGGGAGTGGCGCATGCTTGTGCACGGCGCTAATCCCGAGGCGTCTTTGGCGTTGGCGGCCGCCGGATTTCAGGCGCAGGCGCAATCGGGCGTGCTGACGAAGGGGGAGAGGCTGAGATGGTGGCCATTCTAAAACGGGTTGTCGCAGCCGCTGCGGTTTGTTTGTTGAGCGCTTGCGCGGGCCAAAGTGGGGGCGCGGCGGCTTCGTATCCGCAAAGCGTCGCTGGCCGCGATCTGCGCTTTGACGTGCTTGAACCGCAGCCTTTGGAGGCGGGCCGCTGCGGGCTCTACGTGTGGGCGCAAAGCGCCCAGCAGCCGCTTTTTATCGCGGTGGCTTACAATAACCCGGCGCAGGTGCACGTGCGCATCGACGGGCGCGATCGCGTTCTGCCGCGCACGGGGTTCGACGGGAATCCCAATTCGGGCCACTTTGAGGTGCAGACATTCGAGGACCGCACCATCTCGCTCACGCTTGATGTGACGTTCGATCTGGAGCGCCCGCTGCGTGACGGGGCCTCCATCCGCAGCGGCGTCATGCGCGTCAGGGACCGCGAAGGCTGGGAAACCATCGTGCCGATCGGCGGCTTGTTGGCGTGCGCCAGCTAGAAGCGCAGCACGATCCAAACAATCAGCGCGCCGATGCAAAGGAACGGGCCGAACGCCAACGCGTCGCCCCCGCTCATGTGGCGCCCGGCTATCCGCAGCGCGGCGACAAACGCAACCCCTAGCGCCGAGGCGATCAAAACAACGAACGGAAGCCCCATCCACCCAAGCCACGCGCCAACGCCGGCGAGCAATTTCGCATCGCCGAGCCCGAGGCCATCGCGCCCGCGCAACGCCCGATAGAGCCAATTCAGAAGGAACAGCGCGGCGTAGCCGGCGGCCGCGCCGATCACGGCGTCGAGCATCGAAAAGCCCAGGCGCCAGGTCGCGAACAGGCCGGCCAGCGCGATCATAGCGTTCAGCGCATTGGGAATGCGCATGGTGCGAATATCGATCAGCGCCGCAGCGAGCAGCAATCCTGCGAACACAAAGGTGGCGACGTAAAGGTCAAGCATCAGATGTGCAGTAGAGAGCTCGCCAGCATAGAGCTTTGAGATATTGCATCATTTAAGGGAAGTATCGAGCGCCACGTCCATACACGCCGCCGCTGCTCAGTCCACCAGCGCCGCCGCCAGCGCGCGCCATACGATGGCGGCGTCTTTCACGCTGAGCTTCTGTTCCTGGCGCAGGCGCCGCCAGGCTTCAAAGCTGAAGCAAAGATCAAGCGCGTCCAAGCGCACGGCGTCGGCGCGCACGCTCGCGGGCAGCACGGCGGCCAGCGTTTGCCGTTGCAATTGCGTGAGCCGGCGGTGGCCCTCGCGCAGAAAGGCGGAGCGATGCCGGTGCGCGTCGGCTGCGGTCTTGATTGGGCGCATTTCTTCGAACATGCGCGCGCGCCGCTCGATCAATTCATCCAGCCTGGCGCGCCACGTCTTGGCTTTGAACGGCGCCTCGAACATCGGGCTGATGCGCTCCACCATCACCGCATGCATCTCGCGGTACACCGCCTCCATGTCGGCGAAGAGGCGAAACACCGTGCGCCGGCCAAGGCCCGCGGCGTCCGCCACTTGCTCGGCGCTGGGCGCCACATCGCCCGCGCGCGCCAGCTCCAGCATGGCCAGCGCCACGCGGCGCCGGCTCTGGTCGGTGCGCTGGCGGCGGCCGTCCGTCTGCGAAATTGCGCTCAAGGGTTCGCCTTGATGAAGCGGTCGAGCACATCGACGATCGCTTCGGGCTGGTCTTCCTGAATGAAGTGGCCGCCTTGGGCGATAATGGTGTGCGCTTGGCCTTTGCAGCCGGGAATGCGCGCTTGCAGGCGTGCGTCGGAGCCCTTGGTGATCGGATCGGAATCGCCGAACGCGGTGAGGAAGGGCTTTTCAAAGCGCTCCAGCGCTTTCCAGGCTTCGCGGTTTTCGGCCACGGAGGCCATGTCCTCCTTCACCGGCACCAAAGCCGGGAATTGCCGCGCGCCGGCCTTGTAGCTTTCATCGGGATAGGGCGCCTCGTAGGCGTTGCGCTCGGCTTCGCTGAGATCGCGCACGCAGCCGCCATTGACGATCATCGGCGTTGGGAACACCGGCACGCTTTGGCTGAATTGCAGCCATGCTTCGAACGCCGGCGTTGCGCCCGCGCCCGTCGGCAAGAACGAGTTGGACACGCAAACGCGCGCGAACCGCTCGGGAAACGCCGCCACCAGGCGCAGGCCGATCAGCCCGCCCCAATCCTGGCAAAACAACGTGAGGCCGGTGAGATCGTTGGCGAACAGCCAATCGCTCATCCACGCCACGTGACGTTCATAGGTATAATCGCTGCGCTCGGCCGGCTTGTCGGAGCGGCCAAAGCCGATCAGATCGGGCGCGATCGCGCGATGGCCCTTGGCCACAAGGCCGCCGATAATCTTGCGATAGAGAAACGACCAGGTCGGCTCCCCGTGCAGCAGCAGAACGGGCGCGCCCGCGCCTTCATCAATGTGCGCGATACGCAGCGCGGCGCCGGAGTCTTTGTCGGTCACCTCCGTGTAGCGCGGCGCGTACGCAAAATCCGGCAAGCCGGCGAAGCGATCCTCGGGCGTGCGCAAAACCTGCATGAACGTATCTCCCTCGCGGCCGGTTGACCGTTTTATATATTGGCACTAGTAGTGCCAATAGTGCGGAAGCGCAAGAGCGCCTGCGAAGGGGAGAAAAGCCGTGAAAGCATGGCATTGGCTGGCGGGCCTTGCGGCTCTTTTGATTTTGGCGGGCGCCGCCGCGTTTCATTTTCGCGGGGAGATCGCCACGCGCCTAGTGGCGCGCGCCGCCCAGCAGGGGATGAGTGCAAACCTGCCTGAAGTGCTTGGCGATGGCCTGCACGCGGTGTTTTGCGGCACCGGTTCGCCGCTGCCGGATCGGAGCCGCGCCGGGCCATGCCTTGCGGTGGTCGCGGGCGGGCGCGTGTTCGTGTTTGATGCGGGCGAAGGCGCGGCGGAAACGCTGGCGCTGATGGGCATGCCCCAAGGCGACATCGAAGCGGTGTATCTCACGCACCTGCACTCGGACCATTTCGATGGCCTCGCCCCGCTTTCGCTGCAGCATTGGGCGACGGGCTCGGCCTCCGAGCCGCTGCTGGTGATCGGCCCGGCCGGCGTGGCGCGCCTCGCGGCCGGGCTCAACGAGGCGTACGCGATCGATTTCGCCTATCGCATGGCCCATCACGGCCCTGAAGTGATGCCGCCGGGCGGCGCGGGCTTGCGCGCGCAAGAGTTTGAGATTCCCCAGGCCGATGGCGAAACCATCGTGCTGCGCGATGAGGGCGGGGTGCGCATTCTGGCGTTCCGCGTCGATCATGCGCCCACCGACGCTGTCGGGTATCGCATCGAATATGGCGGACGCGTGCTCGTCATCAGCGGCGATACTTCGCGCTCGGATTCGCTGGCGCGCGCCGCGCGCGGCGCCGATCTGCTGGTGCACGAAGTGATTTCGCCGCGCCTGGACCAGATCGTGCATGACGCCGCCATCGCGCAAGGGCGCGATAATGTCGGCGCCATTCTGCACGATATCCTCGATTATCACACCAGCCCGGAGGACGCCGGCGCGGTCGCGGCCGAAGCTGGCGTCGGCGCGCTCGCGTTCACGCACATGCTGCCGCAAACGCCGCTGCCCGGCCTCGCGCACACCTTCGTGCAGGAGGCCAAGCGCACCTATAGCGGCCCCGTTTACGCGATGCGCGATGGCGATGTGCTGTCGCTGCCGCCCGGCGGGGGATTGAAGCGCAGCCGCCACGGCCGATTCTAAGGAGGGCGCGATGAAAAAGCGTTGGATCGTTTTAGGCGTCGTCGCCGCGCTCGCACTCGGCGGCTTCCTGCTGTTCAAGAATTATTGGTACTACCTTCCGGGCATCCGCCAGAATTTGACGGACCCGATCGGCAAGTATCAGGAAGTGACGTGGCAAGCCGGCCCTGCTGAAGCGGCCGCAGGCGCGCGCGCGCCCAATATCATCGTCATCGTCGCTGATGATCTCGGCTACAACGATATTTCGCTGCATGGCGGCGTCGCCGGCGGCCGCGTGCGCACGCCCAATATCGACGCGCTCGCGCAAGAGGGCGTGCAGGTGGAGGCCGGCTACGCCGCCAACGCCACATGCTCGCCCTCGCGCGCCGCAATCATGACGGGCCGCTACGCCGCGCGCTTTGGCTTTGAGTTCACCTCCGCCCCCGTCGAATTCTCGCGCTACCTTTCGCACAACGATCCCAACGCCTTGCGCCAGCCGATCTTCCACGAGGATCGTGTCAGTCAGGTGCCGCCGCTGGAAACGCTGGGGCTGCCGCCGCAGGAAATCACCATCGCCGAGCACTTGCGCGACGCCGGCTATCGCACGCTGCACATCGGCAAATGGCATCTGGGGGAATCCCCCGAACTGCGCCCCGAAGCGCAAGGGTTTGACGAAAGCCTCGGCTTTATGTCCGGCGCCAGCATGTTCATGCCGCGCAATGATCCCGAGGTTGTGAACGCCTATCTGCCGTTCGATCCGATCGATCGCTTCCTGTGGGCGAACCTGCCTTACGCCGTGCAATACAATGGCGGCCAGCGCTTCCGCCCGCGCGGCTACATGACGGATTATTTCACCGAACAGGCCGTATCCGCCATCAACGCCAACCGCAATCGGCCTTTCTTTCTCTATCTTTCGTACAACGCCCCGCACACGCCGCTGCAAGCCACGCGCGCCGATTACGAAGCGCTGAGCGACATCGAAGATCACACCGAGCGCGTCTATGGCGCGATGATCCTGGCGCTCGATCGCGGGGTAGGGCGCGTGATGCAGGCGCTGCGTGAGAACGGCCTCGATGAGAACACGCTGGTGATCTTCACCAGCGATAATGGCGGCGCCTGGTATGTCGGCCTGCCTGACCTCAACAAGCCCTATCGCGGCTGGAAGGCGACCTTCTTCGAGGGCGGCCTCCGCACGCCCTTCTTCGCCCGTTGGCCCGCGCGCCTGCCGGCAGGCCAGCGCATCGCCGGGCCGGCCACGCATATCGATATTTTCGCAACCGCGGCGGCGGCGGCCGGCGCGCCGGTTCAACACCAGATCGATGGGGTCGATCTTCTCCCGTATCTCAGCGGCGAAAACAGTGCTGCGCCGCATGAAGTGCTGTTCTGGCGCTCTGGGCCATACCGCGTCGTGCGCGCCGGCGATTGGAAGCTGCAGGTTTCGGGTACGCAAAACCGTGTCTGGCTGTTCAACCTGCGCGAAGACCCCACCGAGCAGCGCGATCTCTCGGCCGAGCAGCCCGAGCGCGTGGCCGCGATGCGCGCCATGATCGAAGCGCAGAACGCCAATCTGCCCGCGCCGCTTTGGCCGGCGCTGCTGGAGGGCGCAGTGCGCATCGATGTGCCCCTCAACGCGCCTTGGCGCGAAGACCAGGAGTACATTTATTGGTCCAACTAGCGCTCGTCATTCTCATCGCCGCGGTCGCTTTGCTTGTGTTGGCGTTCGCGATCGGCGCGCGCGAGCCGGTGTTCGCCATCAGCGGGCGCGGCGATGGGGCCTGGTTCGTTGCATTGAAGCGCGCGCGCCCCGGCGTGCTCGATCTCGCGCCCGGCGTGAAAGCGACGTGGATGGCGCGCGCGGACTTTGGCTTCATCGGCGGCGATGACGCCTATTGGAGCGATTTTATGATCTTGGTCGGAGGGGGAGCGTCAAAGCCGCCTTTGAACCTCGGCGCCGATATTGAAGACGCGTTCATCGCCCGCCTGCATATCATGCGCCCGCCGGCGCTGGCGCTTGGCGTGCTGAAGCTGTTGGTGAAGGCGGGCGTGCTCTCGCGCCCGAACGGGCAGACAATCCGCGACGCTTCGGCGCTCGGCCACGACACCGCGCATCTGCCAAGCAATGACGCGATCGCCGCCTTGCTCACGCGCCCGCAAAGCTACGCGCCGGCGATGGTCAATTTCCTGCATTATCACGGCCGCGAGGGCGCCGCCGCGTATCGGCGTTATGGGCGCGTGGCGATGCGCACCGTCTATCGCACGGGCGGGCATTTGCTGTTTTACGGCCGCATCGCCGAAGTGCTGCGCCCGGCCGCCGGCGGCCCGTGCATGGGCCATTGGGACGATATCGCCGCCATGCGCTACAATCGCCCCGAGGGCGTTCTCAGCATGGAGCACGCGCCCGATTATCGCGCCGTACTGAAGCATCGCGATGAGGGCCTCGCGCGCACCGTGGTGATCGCATCAAATCCGGGAGGGGCGTCATGAGCTTGAGCTTCGATTTCTACTTCTCGTTCCGCAGCCCGTACTCGTATCTCGCCGCTCCGCAGATCGAAGCGCTGGTGAAGCAATATGATGTCGCGCCGCGCATGCGCATCGTGATGCCGATCGCCATCCGCATTCCCGGCTTCTTCAAGCAGGTGAACCCGCTCTGGCCGCCTTATTTGCTGCGCGACACCTTCCGCATCTCGCAGATGAACGGCATTCCGTATCGCTGGCCGCGCCCCGATCCGATCGTGATGGATCATTCCAAAAACGAGGTCGCGGCCGAGCAGCCTTATATCTATCGCGTCAGCCGGCTCGGCGTCGCGGCGGCGCGTCTGGGCAAAGGTTTGGAATTCGTGCGCGCGGCTAGCCATGCGATCTGGTCAGGCGAGGTTGATGATTGGCATGAGGGCGATCATCTAACGAAGGCGCTGGCGCAAGCGGGGCTCGATCCCGCCGAAGGTGAGCGCATGGCGGCGGAAGACGCCGAAGGCATCGACGCGGAGATCGCCGCCAACGAAGCCGCGCAGAGAAACGCCGGCCATTGGGGCGTGCCGCTTTTTGTGTTCAACGATGAGCCGTTCTTCGGCCAGGATCGCATCGATCATCTGATCTGGCGCATGAAGCAGGCGGGCTTGGCTGAGCGCTAGTGCTTTTTTCCCTCCCCTGGCGGGGAGGGAGGGCGCTAGTGCTTCCAGGCCGCCGGCAGCCAGAGCGACAGCTCAGGGATGAACGTCACCAGCAGCAGCACGCTGATCGCGGCCAGATAGAACGGCCAGATCGATTTCATCGCCTCGGCCACCGTAATCCGCCCAATCGCGGAGCCCACGAACAGCACAGACCCTACAGGCGGCGTGATCAGGCCGATGCCAGCGCCTAGCACCAGGATCACGCCGAAATGCAGCGGCGCGACCTCATAGGCGCGCGCCACCGGCAAGAGGATCGGCGTGCAGATGATGATCAAAGGCGCAAGATCCATGAACGTGCCGAGCACGAGCAGGATCACCAGCATGAGCAGCAGCACGATCACCTTCTCGTCGGTGATGGCGTTGAGCGCCTCCACCGCCATGGAAGGAATCTGCAGGTACGCCATCAGCCAGCCGAACGCGGCCGCGGCGCCAATCACGAACAGGATCGCGCCGGTTGAGCGCGCCGCGTGGCTCACCGCGCCCACGAAAGCGCCCCAGCCCATGCCGCGATAGACCAGCATCGTCACCAGCAGCGCGTAAAGCACGGCCACCGCCGCGCTTTCCACCGCCGTGAAAATCCCCGCGCGGATGCCGCCGAAAATCACCACGATCAGCAAAAGGCCGGGAATGGCCGCAATCAGCCGCGTCAGCACGGCGGAGAAGCCGGGGAATTTCTCGGTCGGATAATTGCGCGCGCGCGCCAGCGCGTAAGCGGCGATCATGACGCCCAAGGCCAACATCAGCGCTGGAATAATGCCAGCGGCGAAAAGATCAGCGATCGAAACGCCCCCGCCCGCGATCGCGGAATAGAGGATGAGATTGTGCGAGGGCGGCAAAAGCAGCGCCACCAGCGCGGCCG
>DAOMPU010000034.1:0-13842 GCA_035444925.1 Terricaulis sp.
TTCGCGCTTTGCTTTTCGCTGTCGTGTTCGCCGCCGCCGCGTCCAGCGCATCCGCGCGCCGATCTGTCAGCACCACGCGCGCGCCGCGCGCCGCGAACGCCGCGCCCGCGGCCGCGCCGATATCTCCCGCCGCGCCGGTGACGAGCACAGCTTTGCCGGTATAGTCACTCATACGCGCTCCAGCACCATGGCCGCACCCACGCCGACGCCGCCGGTGGCGACGATCAAGCCTAAATCGCTCTGCAAATCCTCCATCGAATCGAGCGCGGCGGCAAACAGGATCGCGCCGGTGGCGCCCATCGGATGCCCCATCGCCAAATGCCCGCCATTCACGTTCACGCGCGCCATATCCGGCGCATAGTCGCGCTCGAACTTTACCGGCACGGCGGCGAACGCCTCCATAAACTCAATTGCGCCAATATCGGAAAGGGCCAGCCCCGCGCGTCTGAGCGCCAGCGCCATCGCGTCAAACCCAGCCGTAAGCTGCAAAACGTGATCGGCCGCGGTTTCCGCATAGGCGCGGATGCGCGCAATCGGCGTAAGGCCAACTTCGAGGCCCGCCGCGCGCGTTCCGATCAGCGCCAGCGCCGCGCCGTCAGAAACAGGCGGGCAATGGGCCAGCGTGTGCGTGTGCGGGAGGTCCGCCATGTCGGGATAGTGCGCGAGCAGCACGCGATCAAAGCCTGCTGCGCCTGCTTCGGCGAAAACCGGCTGAAACGCGGCCAAAGCTGCGCCATCGCCGTAATCACGTACGTTTTCGTCATGCGCCAGCGCGACGTTTCCGTCTGCGCCGCGCACCGGGATGACGCGCCGCTTGTAACGGCCCCCAGCCCATGCATCCGCCGCGCGCCGATGCGAGCGCAGCGTCGCCGCGTCCAGCACATCGCGTCCGATGCCTTCGCGCGCCGCCAGCAGATCCGCGCCAAGCCCAGGCGGCGCCCAGCTCATCGCCTTGATCCGCGCAGGATCGCTATAATAGGGCGCGTTGTCGCTCATGAACGTGGCTTGCGACATCGATTCAACGCCGCCGGCCAAAGCGAGCGTGCTTTCGCCCAGCGCCACGCGGCGCGTCGCTTCGCAAATGGCCGAAAGCCCTGAAACGCAAAAATTGTTCAGCGTCACCACCGCGCTCGCGTCGGGCAGGTTAGCCTGCACGCGTGCGGCAAGGCCGATATGCCCGCCTTGCACGCCGGTTTGCGTGACGCAGCCCAAGGCGAACAGATCGGTTCCATTGATCGCGTCCGCGCCATTTCGCGTTCGCAGCGCCTCCACCAATTGCACCGTCAGATCGGTGGGCGAGACGCAAGCGAGCGAGCCGTTCGGCCGGCCCTTGCCGCGCGGGGTGCGCACCGCGTCGAAAACAAAAACATCCATCCGCGGCCCTGCGAAATTGACTGGTCAGTCCAGTTAGGCAAGTTACAATCCCTGGGGCTGCCGCACAAGAACAGAAGCGGCTCGGGAGGAAATGTGGCGCGTGCACCCGATTGGATGAGGCAGGGCCTGCGGCTGCCGGCGATCGCCGCGCCGATGTTCCTGGTTTCCGGCCCCGATCTTGTGATCGCCGCGCGTGCGGCGGGCGTGATCGGCTCGTTTCCGGTTACCAACGCGCGCAGCCTGGAAGAACTCGACGCCTGGATGGCGCGGATCGCCGCCGAAGCGGGCGCTGCCGATCCGCCCTGGGCGCTCAACATGATCACGCACCGCTCCTACACGCGCTTTGACGATGAGCTGGCGCTGCTGACCCAGCATCGCCCACCGATCGTCATCACTGCGTTGGGCAGCCCCGTGCGCGTGATTGAAGTCGTGCATGGCTATGGCGGGCTGGTTCTGGCGGATGTGAATACAATTGAGCAAGCGCGCAAAGCCGCCGCCGCGGGCGCTGACGGCTTGGTTCTGGTCTGCGCCGGCGCGGGCGGGCACACGGGCGGGCTGAGCGCATTCGCCTTCATTCCAGCCGTGCGCGCCTTCTTCGACGGGATCATCGTCATGGGCGGGGCGGCCGCTTCCGGGCGCGCGGTGCGCGCCGCTGAAATTCTGGGCGCGGATTTCGCGTATCTCGGCACCAGCCTGATCGCCGCCAAAGAAAGCCTCGCGCACGAAGATTACAAGCACATGGTCGTCCGCGCCGAGGCGTCCGACATCGTGCTTTCCGCCGCGCTCACCGGCGCGCCGGCGAACTGGCTGCGCGAGAGCCTCGTTGCCGCGGGCTATGACCCCGCCGCCTTAGTCGGCGAAAAAACCACCATGAATCTCGGCGCGCCCGAGGACGCCAAGAAAAAGCGCTGGCGCGATGTCTGGTCGGCCGGGCACGGCGTGGGCGCGGTGACGCGCATCGCGCCCGCCGCCGAGATCATCGCGGCCCTCGCCGAAGATTATCAAGACGCCTGCGCGCGATAGGGAAGCGAACATGAGCAAAGAGCCGGAAGATATCCGCGTTGGCGCCTATCCTTATGTGGTCGTGCTCATTCTGGGCCTGATTTACGCGTTCAATTATCTCGACCGGCAGATCGTCGCGATCCTGGTCGAACCCATCAAGGCGGACCTCAATCTCACCGATACGCAAGTGGGGCTCGTTTCTGGCTTTGCTTTCGCCTTGTTCTACACAACGTTCGGAATACCGGTGGCGTGGCTGGCCGATCGCACCAACCGCGTGCGCGTGGTGGCTATTGCGTGTTTCGTCTGGAGCTTGTTTACGGGCTTGTGCGGGGTAGCTGGAAATTTCGCGCATCTGCTCGCAGCGCGCATCGGCGTGGGTGTCGGCGAAGCGGGCGGGGCTGCGCCCTCGATGTCGATCATCTCCGACTATTTCCCTCCGCATCGGCGCGGCGGGGCGATCAGTATTTGGTCGCTCGGCGTGCCGCTGGGCGCGACCGCGGGCGTTGCGCTCGGCGGCTGGGCGGCGGCGGAGTTCGGCTGGCGCTGGGCGTTTTTCGCTGTGGCAGCGCCGGGGATATTCCTTTCCCTGCTGCTCTGGATTTTCGTGCGCGAACCCAAGCGCGGCCGCTACGATGCCGCGCCCGCGCAGGCGGCCCCGCAAGCATCCATTATGCAATGCATCCGCGATTATCTGCGCAACCCAACGCTTGCGCTGCTGCTGCTCGCGGCCGCCACCTACAGCTTTGTGTTCAACGCCTTCGCCGCGTGGGCGCCGGCGCTTTTGATGCGCGCCAAGGGCGCTGAAATGAGCGACATCGCCGCCTATTACAGCATCGTTATCGGGCTCGCGATGGCGATCGGCATGTTCTTGAGCGGCTTCTTGGCGGATCGCTACGCGCGCAAGAACCCAAGCGCGTTCGCCCTTATTCCCGCCTGGGCTTTGGCCATTGGCGTGCCGTTCTTTGTGATGGGCGTCTTGGCCGACGGATGGGCGGCCGCACTCATCTGGTTCGCGATCCCGATGGCGATGAACATGATGTTTGTCGCGCCAGGTATGGCCATCGTGCAAAACATCGCCCCGCCCAGTCAGCGTAGCACCTCGGCGGCGATCCTGCTGTTCGTGAACAATCTCGTCGGGATGGGGCTGGGCCCGCTCTATATCGGCTTCATGAGCGAGCGGTTGTCGCACGCGTACGGCGCCGAGGCCGGGCTCGAATATGCGCTGCTTTCGCTTACGCCGTTCTATCCGCTGGCGGTGATCGCGCTTGTTCTCGTCGCCCGCTCGCTGGCGCGGCGCGGGTTTCTGGCGGAAGGCGCCGCGCAGACGTAAGCCGTCTCGGCGCTCGCGAGGCGCAAACAAAAAAGGGCGGCCCGTGGAGGCCGCCCTTTCCTGTTTGCGTGATGCCGGCGCTTAGAATTCGGTGCGCAGCGTCAGCATGACCGTGCGCGGCGCGCCGACACCGAAGAAGCCGGTGCCGCCGTTCGTGCCCGAGCTGATGGTCGAGATGTATTCCTCGTCCAGCAGGTTGATGATGTTCAGCTGGAAGTAGGTGTTCTCGTTGTTCCAGCTTTGGCCGAGGTTCCAGCGCAGATCGGCGTCGATCGTCGTGAAGCTCGGCGCGACTTCGGTGTTGAAGTCGTTGGAGAAGCGATCGTCCGTCCACTTGGCTTGAACGCCAAGCGCGACCGGGCCGAAATCGTACTCGGCGCGTACGCCCGCGGTCCACTCAGGCGAGTCGACCAATTGGTTGCCGCGCCCTTGAGTTTGCCCCGGAAGGTTGTTCTGCAGCTCCGACATCGAATACGCGATCGAGCCGTAGATCGAGAACGCTTCGGTGATCTCCGTGCCGACTTGGAAGTCCGCGCCCCAGAGGTCCACCGCGCCCACGTTGCGCGCGTAGGAGACGGTGGGGTCGAGCGGGTCAGCCGAGCGGATGATCCGGTTTTCGAACTCGGTCAGCCACACGCCCGCGGCCAGGATGATGTTCGGCGTTTGATAGCGATAGCCGAGATCATAGGCGCGGGTGGATTCCGGCACGATGGTCGAAAGCTGCGACACCAGGATGCCGCCATAGAGATCGTCCGTACGCGGGGCCGAGAGGCCTTCCGCGTAGCTGGCGTACACTTGGTGGCTGCCCAGGAAGCGATAGGTCACGCCCACGTTCGGCAGGATTTCATCGTAGGTCACGTTCGCGGCGAACGTCGGCGCATAGTCCGTCGTCGAGCCGGCGAAGCGCACGAAGCCCGGTGAAACCGGCGAAGGCGTGTGCGAGGCGGTGGTGCAGAATTGCGTCGAGGACGTGGAGCCCTTGGCCGAGTAGCAATACTGGTTCAGCTCACGCTCGAATTCCGGGGCGCGCACGCCAAGGATGACCGTCAGCGCGTCGTTCAGGAAGTCGCCGCGATATTCGGCGTTGAACTGCGAGAGGCTGGCCACCGAGTTGCGGTTGCGCTTCTGGAAGACGGCGCCTTCGGCCGTGAGGATCGGCTGGTCGAAGCGGCCGCCGAACACATCGCCCGGATTGCCGTTGTTATCGAGCCGCGAATATTCGCCGGTCTGCTGGTGCTGGCCTTCGTCCCAGGTGTAGCCGAAGCGGATGCGGTGATCGTCGGAGATGTCCCAGATAATCGAGCTCAGCACGCCATAGCGATACGTGTTGGTGTTGGACGGCGAATAGAGCGCAATCCGGTCCACCACGTCGCCGTCGCCGTTGAGATCGACGCCGGCCAAGGCCGAAGCGCCGCGCAGGCGAATGTCGTTCTCGAACACATATTCGATGCCACCGCCATTGGCGCGCACGAATTGGAACGAGGGGTCAACCGTCAGCGTCACGCTTTCGCCGAGGCTGAAGCGCGATTGGCCGCGGATATTGCCCGTGTTCGAGGGGTTGATGCGCACGTTGTAATAATTGCTGCAGCGCGAGTTTTCGTTCTGCACGCCGGCGCCGGGCTCAAGGCCCGAGCCGGGGCCGCGCAGATTGCAAACCGCGTCGTTCACCAGCCAATTGCCGGAGTTGAACGTCGCCAGGTTGAAGTTGCGATAGAAGTGGTTGCGGTTCTCGTTGTAGTGGGCCGAGAGGCTCACGAAGTCGCCGTTGGAGCCGATCGGCTGATAGAGGCGCGAGTTGATCTGCCACTTCTTCAGTTCGCCCGGGCCTTGGAACTGGTCGTACACTTGTTGCGAACCGGCCAGATAGAAGCGCGTGCCGATCGGGCCGAACTCGCCGGTGTCGACGCGGCCGAACAGTCGGAAGTAATTGTCGCTGCCCACCGACGGCTGAACCATGAGGCCCGCATCGGTGCTCGGCACGTAGGTTATGTAGTTGATGGTGCCGCCGGTGGCCGACGCCGTCGGGCTGTCGGATTCGGTGGTGCCCATGTTCACGCTGGCGCGCGAGATCAGCTCGGGGTCGAGCTGCTGGTTCGAGTAGATGGCGTAATTGCCGGTGTCGTTCAGCGGGATGCCGTCGAAGGTCAGCGACACGCGCGCGCCGTCGAAGCCGCGCATGGTGATGTTGCCGCCCGAAGAGCCGTAGGCGTCGTTGTTGGAGAAGGTGACGCCCGGCACCAGATTGATGGTCTGCAGGATCGTCTGGCCGGCGGTTTGCTGATCGATCAGCTCGTCGGTGATGGTGGTGCGGGCGCGCGGCGCCTGCTCGTTGGTGATCGCGCCGCCGATGTCGCGGCGCGCGCCGGTCACGATGATGACATCTTCTTCTTCAATCTGAGACGCGGTCGATTGCGCGTACGCGACCCCGCTGTTTACGCCCATGGACAGGGCCGTCAGAGCGACGCCCGCCAGGAATTTCTTGGAGAACATGGAGCACCCCCGTTCGAGCCGGCGCCCCTTGCGCCGCTCTTGTGCGGCGCACGTATAGCGGCTTTCTTTGCGGCGCGACGAAACTTATGTGACGAGTCTGTATCAATATCGGGGTGTGGCGCCGGCGCCTCGGCGCCTGCATCACGCACTTGTCGCTTAAGTGTGCAACGAACGAATCAGGCGGTTTTAAAGGGGAAATCGGATGGGGTTGGGGCTCGCACGCCGTTTTGCATTGGCGGCATTGGTTTTTTTGGCGGCTTGCGCGCACGCGGCGCAGCCGGAACGAACCGGGGAGCCCATTACAATCCTGATATCTATTGACGGATTCCGCCCCGATTACCTCGATCGCGGGCAAACGCCCACATTGTCGCAGCTCGCCGCGCAGGGCGCGCATGCAAAAATGCGGCCCGCTTTCCCCTCTATAACATTCCCCAATCACTACACATTGGTCACTGGCGTGCGTCCCGACACCCATGGTGTTGTGAATAACCGCATGGAGGATCCCGAGCGGCCGGGAATCACTTTCACGCTCTCGGATCGCGTGGTGGCCGCCGATCCCATTTGGTGGCGCGGCGCGCCCCCCCTCTGGGTGACTGCCGCGCGCCAAGGCGTGCGCAGCGCCACGATGTTCTGGCCGGGTTCGGACTATGAATTGGAAGGCGTGCGGCCCGCTTTTTGGCGTTCGTTCGATCAGACGCTGACCGATTTCGCCCGCGTGGACACGCTGCTCGGTTGGCTTGACGCACCGGAAGGCGAGCGCGCGCGTTTCTACACGCTCTATTTCGACATCGTGGACACGGCCGGCCATCGCTTCGGGCCGGACGCCTACGAGACCATCGCCGCGGCCGCGCAGGTGGACGCTGCGATGGCGCGTCTCTTGGCGGGGCTGGAGGCGCGCGGCGTCGCGGCCAATCTGGTCATCGTCTCCGATCACGGCATGGCCGAAATCAGCGACGAGCGGCTGATCGATCTCGATGCGATGATGGCGCCTGGATCGGGTCGCGTGGTGTGGGACGGGCCGTTGGCCGGCGTGCAGCCGATCGACGGGGCCGACATCTCGCACTTGGCGGGCGTGCATCCGCATGGCGAATGCTTGCGCAAGGAAGACGCCGCTACGCGCTGGGGCTTTGGCGCTCATGTGCGCGTGCCGGCCGTCATTTGCTTAGCCGAAGTAGGCTGGCGCTACCGCAGCGCGCAGATCCCGCCGTACCGTACGCCCTCGCTGGGCGCGCATGGCTACGATCCGGCCGCCCCGGAGATGGCTTCGCTATTCATCGCGTACGGGCCGGCGTTTCGCGCGGGCGTGGAACTCCCCGCGTTCGACAGCGTCTCGGTTTATCCCTTGCTGGCGGATTTGATCGGCGTGGAGCCAGCCGCCAATGAGGGCGATCTGGCCGCCACCGCCCCCGCGCGCGTGGCTCACGCACCGTAAACGCGGCATTTTCCAAGTATGAACAGCGCGTTCCGGCCGGCTTGCGCCAATCCGGCCGGAACCCTGCGGCGCGCCCGGCGATCAGAAAATTGTGAGGTGGAATTGTTCGCCCGCCGCGACGCCGCCATATCGGCGCCTCGCTTGGACGCAATAGTCCGGGCAACGGCTGAAGCGATCAGGGGGCTGACGCAAAGGCGCGGAGCGATAATCCGCGCGCCATGGGTTCCGGGTGTTGAGCCCATCTCGGAACCGATTACGTGAGTGGTGGAGCAGAATGGATCACGATTTCTGCAATGTGGATGGCGCGCGTCGCCTCAAGCAGCGGATCGAGGAATATTGGCGCGAACGCGGCTACACGGTTGACGTGAAGCTGATTGAAGCGGGCTTCGTGGCGGCGATGCGCTCAGCGCGCACGGACGTACGCAGCGACATGGTCAACGGCATGCCGACGAAGAAGGAGGACGAAGAACGCGTCCGCCCTAACGCGCGCGGCTTGATGGAAGTCGCGTAAGGCGGCGTCTGCGGTTTGGGGCGCCCTTGGCCCTCTGGCTCAGGGGCGCGCCGCCAGCAGGCGGCGGCAGGCGGATGTCAATTCGTTGAAATGATCGAGCAGGACGTCGGCGCCCAGGCGCTCGACGTCCTCTTCGCAATAGCCGAAGCGCACCAGCGCGATGGGCGCGCCCGCGCCGCGCGCCGCGCCCACGTCGGCGGCGGTGTCGCCCACCATGACAGCCCGGCGCACCACGCCGCCCGCGCGCGTCACCGCGGCGCGGAAATGATCCGGGTGCGGCTTCTTCTGCGCCACCGCGTCGGCGCCGACGATCGCGGAGAAACGCTGCGAGAGATTGAGCGCCTCCAGCAATTGCTGGGAGAGATCGGTGCGCTTGTTGGTGCAGACGGCGAATTTCGCGCCCAGCGCCGCCAGCGAATCGAGCGCCTCGTCCACGCCCGGAAAGGGCTGCGAATGGCTGGCGATATCGGCGCGGTAGAATTCCACGAACGCCTTGGTGAGCTGGTCGAGCCGCTCGGCCGAATAGCTCGCGCCCGCGCGCTCGGCGGCGCGCGTGATCAGATGGCGCGCGCCCTGGCCGACCATGCGCCGCACCTGCGCCAGAGGCGCGTGCGGCAGCCCTTCCAGGTCGAGCGTGGCGTTGAGCGCGCGCACCAGATCGGGCGCGGTGTCCACCAGGGTGCCGTCCAGATCGAAAACGATGGTCGCGTCGGCGAGCTCGCCGCTGGTCATAGCTGCCCCTTTCCAGGCAAATGAGCTAAAACGCCGTCCAGATTCTCACAAGCGGACCCTCTGCATATGAGCCGTGCACGCGCAGCAATCATTTTGGCCGCCGGCCAGGGCACGCGGATGAAATCCGATCTGCCCAAAGTGCTGCACCCGGTGGGCGGGCGCGCGATGCTGGATTGGGCGATCGCCGCGGCGCGCGAGGTTGGCGCGGCGCGGATCGTGGTCGTTACAGGCAAGCATGGGCCGAGCGTGGGCGAACACGCAGTGAAGGTGCTCGGCGCGGGTTCCGCCGCAGTGCAGGATCCCCCGCTCGGCACCGCGCACGCGGTGCGCGCGGCGGAAGCATCGCTCTCCGGCTTCAGCGGCGACGTGGTGATCCTCTATGGCGATGCGCCTTTCGTGCCGCCCGAGCGCATCGAGGAAATGTTCAGGCTGCGCGCCGAAACGGGCGGGCTCGTCGTGCTTGGCTTCGAGGCCGCCGATCCCACCGGTTACGGGCGCCTCATCCTTGGCGCGGACGGCGCGCTTGAGCGCATCGTTGAGCACAAGGACGCCAGCGAGGCCGAGCGCGCGGTTGATCTGTGCAATTCCGGCGTGATGTGCGCGGACGCGGCCACGCTGTTTCAGCTGCTCGCGCAAGTAAAGAACCAAAACGCCAAGGGCGAATATTATCTGACCGACGTGGTGGCGCTCGCGCGCGCGGCCAAGCTCGCCACGCACGTGGTGCGCGGGCCCGAGAGCGATGCGCTGGGCGCCAATTCGCGCGCCGAGCTGGCGGCGGCCGAAGCGGTGTTTCAGCGCCGCGCGCGGCTTGCTGCGATGGACGCGGGCGTTACTTTGATCGATCCCGATAGCGTGTTCTTCAGCTACGACACACAGATCGCCAACGACGTGGTGATCGAGCCGAACGTGTATTTCGGCCTCGGCGTGAAAATCGCCAAGGGCGCGCGCATCAAGGCGTTCTGCCACATCGAGGGCGCGGAGATCGGCCCCGGCGCCAATATCGGCCCGCACGCGCGGCTCAGGCCCGGCACGAAACTCGGCGCGGGCGTGAAGATCGGCAATTTCGTGGAAGTGAAAAACGCCGTGTTCGGCGATAAGGCGCAAGCGAGCCATCTCACGTACGTGGGCGACGCGGACGTGGGCGCGCGCGCCAATCTGGGCGCGGGCACGATCACTTGCAATTATGACGGCTTCTCCAAGTTTCGCACCGTGATTGGCGAAGATACGTTCATCGGCTCTGACACAGCGTTGGTTGCGCCCGTCACGATTGGCGCGCGCGCTTACACCGGCACGGGCAGCGTGATTACGGTGGATGTGCCCGAAGGCGCGCTCGCGGTCGCGCGCGGACGGCAGAAGAATTACGAAGGCTGGGCCGATCAGAACCGCGAAGCCAAGCGCAAGGATAAGCCCAAATGAGCGCTGACCTCGCCAAGCTGAACGCGGCGCAGGCGGCGCTGCAATTTGTGAAGGACGGCATGGTCGTCGGCCTCGGCACCGGCTCGACCTCGGCGCATTTCGTGCGCCTGCTGGGTGAGCGCGTGCGCCAGGGCTTGCGCGTGAAGGGCGTACCCACGTCAGAGGCGACGCGCCATTTGGCTGAGCAGGCGGGCGTGCCGCTGCTGGAGATCAGCCAGGTTTCCGCGATCGATGTGGATGTCGATGGCGCTGACGAAGTGGACCCCGCCTTCCGCCTCATCAAAGGCGGCGGGGCCGCGCTGCTGCGCGAAAAAATTGTCGCCGCCGCCAGCCGCGAGATGGTGGTAATCGCCGATGACTCCAAATGGGTTGAAACGCTAGGCGCGTTTCCGCTGCCGGTGGAGGTGGTGCGCTTCGGCTTTTCGCTGACGCTGGAGCGCGTGCGCGAAGCCATGGCGGCGGCCGGTTGCGCGGGAAGCGAAGCTAAGCTGCGCGTGCAGGGCAAAGGCCAGGACGCGATCGTCACCGATGGCGGCAACTACATTATCGACGCACAGTGCGGCGCGATCCCCGATCCTGAAATGCTGGCCGATGGCCTCAAGCGCATCGTCGGCGTGGTGGAGCACGGGCTTTTCATCGGCCTCTCGCGCACGGTCGTGCTCGGCAAGGCCGTGGGCGCTGAGGTGAAGCGGCTTTAGGCGCGCTTGTTTTTCGCCGGGGTTATCTTCGTCAGCTTCTTCACGCTTTTGCGCGCGGCGGCGGCGGCTTTCGGCGCGGCGGCGGCGCGCTTCTCAACGCATTTGGGGCAGCCGCAAATCTCTTTGAGATATTGGTTGAAGTAATTCTTACCGTAATCGTAATTCAGCTCTTCGCCCGGCTTGATGTTGCGGCGGGCGTGGATGAAGACGCGGCCCTTGTGAATGTTCGGCTCGCAGTTCGGGCGGCACGAATGATTGATGTAGCGCGCGGTGTTCCAGCGTGGGGCGCCGTCGATGGTTTTGCGGGCGTGGATTTCGAACAGATATTTGGAGCGGCTTTTTTCTTCCTGCTCCTTGGTGATCTCAACGCCGGTATATTCGATCACGCACGAACCCTTCGGGATCGTCTCGCCGGCGAACAGGCCAAGGCCGGTGTTCGAGCGCTTCACGAGAAGCTCGAAATCGCCGGGGGTGTAGCTCTTGCGCGCCATGATCGAATCCCAAGTTGAAAGCCGCCCTAAACACCCGATCCGGGCGGGGCGGGCAAGCCCAAAGGTTGCGGCTTATCGCAGCGAAATGCCGATGCTTATGATTCGCGCAGGGGCGAAGCTCTCAACGCCGGCGGCGGTTTCGCCGACTTCGAGGGCCTCATCGAGCAGGTTTTCGACCGCGAGGTCCAAGCTCGCGCGATGGGTGAACGCCCAGGAAAGGCGCGCGTCAGCGTTGAGCCCCGCCGAAAGCCGGCGCGTGTTGAGATCATCCTCCCAGCGCGCGCTTTCCCAGCGGGCGTCGAGCGCGAGCGACCAATCTGCATGGATGCGCCATTGCGCGCCAAACGTGGCCGTCAGGTCCGGCGCTTGCGCGGGGCGCAAGCCCTCAAGCTGTGGCGCGGCGGGCGCGCGCGTCACTTCCGCGTCGGTCGCGGCGATGGCGGCGCGCAGGTCGAGCGCTTCAAAGCGCCAGCGCGCGTCGGCCTCAAAGCCCCAGGCTTCGATGCGGCCGAGATTCTGGCGCTGGCGATAGACGCTGCCGGCCAGCAGGAAGCCCACGCGCGGGAATGCGCCCGGCCCCGCGCCGAGCGTGACATTGCCGATCGCGTCATCGAGACGGTTGTAAAACAGCGTCGCGCTCCAGCTTTCGCCGCTTGCGCCAATCTCGGCGCCGGCGAGGCGTTCGGATTGAAGCGCGGCGTTCGCCTCGGTCACGTCGTTGCCGACCCTGAAGGGGCGATGCAATTCGTTCAGCGTGGGCGGGCGAAAGCCGGCATACGCCGCCGCGCGCAGATCGATCGCGCCAAGATCGCGGCGCACGCCGAGGCGGGCGCTGGGCACGATTTCATCGGCGTCGCCGGGCGTTTCGTTGAGCGTGGCGGCGCTGGTGGCCAGATCATATTCATAGCGGCGCGCATCGAACGCGGCGGAATAATCGGCGCGCACGCCGCCGGCGAAAAGCCAAGCGCCTGTTTCAAAACTCGCTTCGCCGTACGCGCCCAGCACAACGCTTGCGCCGCCGGCGATGCGCCCGCGCGTGAAGCCGGCGCCGAGATTGCGGAAATGCTCGCGGCTTTCGCCTTCGGCATACCGCGCATCGGCGCCAATCTCCCATTCGAGGCTTTCGCCGCGCGCGCGATAGGCGAGGTTGGCGCCGGCGCCGAAGGCGGGCGTTTCGTATTGATTGGCGGCGGGCGTTGCGCTCATGCGGTCGGCGGCGATTGAAGCGGAGCTGTTGGCGAAATCCGTCAGCGCCGCCCAGCCCTGCACGCGCCAGCCGGAGGCATCGTTATTCTGCGCATACGCCGCGCTTACATGCGCGCCGCGCGATTGGCTTTCCGCGCCGACGAGGCCCGCGCCGCGCGTTTCGTCGTAGAGGCCAAGGCGCAGCGAAGCGCGCCCGCTGGCAAGGTCAGCGAGCCAGCGCGCGCTGGCGGCGAAGCTTTCAAAGTCTGCCGCCACATCGGCCGCGCTGCGCCCGGCGCGCACGGGGACATCGCCTTCAAAACGCTCGCCGCTCGCAGCGAAGCTGATTCCCGCGCCGCTCCATGCGGCGGCCGCGCGCGCATAGCCGCGTTCGCCGAAGGTTGCGTTGAGCGCGTTCGGCGCCTCAGCTTCACGCAGATTGATCACGCCGGTCAGCGCGCCCGCGCCGTAAGGGCCCGCGCCCGCGCCGCGCACGATGTCGATCGCGGCGATGGTTTCGGCGGGAATCGCGCTCCAGATCACCCAGCCGCCGAACGGATCGTTGATCGGCGCCCCCTCCAGCATCACCAACGCGCGCCCGGCGCCAGAGGGCGCGATCGCGCGCAGGCTCGCGCCCTGGATCGAGGCGTTGGCGGTGAGCGAGGAGGAGCGGCGAAAGAGCGATGCGGAGGGGCTTGCGCTCAGCGTTTCATCAAGACGCGGCGCGTTGGCGGCTTGGCGCGTATCGATGCGTTCGATCGCGTACGCCTCATCGCGCGCCGCATCGCCAAGGCTGGGCGCGACGATGACGATTTCGGGAAGCGAAGCGGGCAGATCCATCGGCGGCGAATCTACCACAGACCAAGTAGGGGGAGGATTGATCTGTCCCCCTTCGCTAAAGCTACGGGGGACAACCTACGCCCCGCTTCGCGCAGCGTAGGTTGGCTGGGGTGCTAGGATTCGAACCTAGGAATGGCGGTACCAAAAACCGCTGCCTTACCGCTTGGCGACACCCCAAGAGCCGGAGGCGGCTATCTAGAGGCGCTCGCCCCATCATGCAAGCGGGCCGATGTGCGCGGGAAGATTGGTCGGAGTAGCAAGATTCGAACTTACGACCCCCACGTCCCGAACGTGGTGCTCTACCAGGCTGAGCTATACTCCGAGGGGGCGGCTTATAGAGC
>DAOMPU010000035.1:0-13744 GCA_035444925.1 Terricaulis sp.
CAATAACGACAATGCGGGCCGCCTTGTGCTGCGCCTTTCGGAAATCGCCGGCTCGCGCGACAATGAAGAGCTCGACGCCGCCGCCCGCCGCGAATTGCTGGCCGCGGACGCCGCCTTCGCCGCCAAGGCGCGCGCCGATGGCGTAGCCGAAGCGTTCGCCGAATATCGCGCCGAAGGCGCGGTTTCCGCGCCGTGGCCGCAAGGCGCGCGCCTGGAATGGGCGCCCGAAAGCGCGCGCGTTTCCTCGCGCGGCGATATGGGCTGGACCACCGGCCAAGCAACTGTGATCGGCGCCAACAACCAACGCACGCAGCGGCGCTACGTGCGGGTTTGGACGCGCGATTTCAACGGCAATTGGCGCTACGCCTTCGACGGCCCGGTGCAATAAGCCAATCGAGGTTGAGAGTTGGAGCGCGCGCTCCAACTCTCAGCCCCTGAAGCCGCCGCTGTCGAGGAAGCTTTGCTCCTCGGGCGTCGTGACCCTGCCCAGCACGGCGTTGCGGTGCGGGAAGCGGCCAAAGCGGGCGATGATGTCGCGATGCACGATGGCGTATTTCAGATATTCCGCATCGCCCAACGCTTCGAACAGGCGCACGCTGTGCTCCTGATCGGCCATCGCCTCGGAATGCTCCAGCGGCAGATAGATGAAGCAGCGCAGCGCCGGCTCGAACGCCTGATCGAAGCCGCGCGCGATCGTGCGCAGGCAAACCTCGCGCGCCATCGCATCGGTGGCGAACGCGTGGGCCGAGCCGCGATAGATGTTGCGCGGGATCTGGTCGGTCAGCAGCAGCAGCGCCAGCGCGCCTTCCGCGTGGTTCTCCCAATCGGCCAGCGCTCCGCGCGCGGCGGCCTGGTGCGCGGCCTCGAAATGCGTGCGCAAGTCCGCGTCAAACGCATCGTCCTTGGCGAACCAGCTTTGCGGGCCAGCCTCGGCCCAGAATTTGACCACGGTTTCGGGTGTCATGTGCGCCTCTCGCGGCCAGAGATAAGCGCCCGCAGCCGCGCTGGCCAGCCCGAACGCCATGCGATAGAGAGCCGGCAACGAGGCAAAACATGCAAGTTCTATACGAGCGCGACGCCGATCTCGCTTTGATCAAAGTCAAGCGCGTCGCCGTGATCGGCTATGGCGCGCAGGGGCACGCGCATGCGCTCAATCTGCGCGATGCTGGCGTTTCCGTCACAGTCGCGCTGCACGAAGGCGCGCGCCGCGCCAAGGATGCGCGCGAGGCGGGCTTCGAGATCGTCACCGTCGCACACGCGGCGCAAAGCGCGGACGTACTCGTCATGTGCGCGCCCGATGAGGCCATGCCCGATCTTTACGCGGCCGAGATCGCGCCGCATCTCACGCCCGGCCAAACCCTCATGTTCGTGCATGGCTTCGCCGTGCATTACGGCTTCATCGCCGCGCCTGCGGGCGTGGATGTTTCCATGGTGGCCCCCAAAGGCCCCGGCAAGGCGCTGCGCGAAGCCTACGTGAAGGGCGGCGGTCTGCCGTGCATCGTGGCGATCGCGCAAGATTCCAGCGGCGGCGCTGAGGCGCTGGCGTATGCTTACGCTGCGGCCATCGGCTGCGGCCGCGCCGGCATGATCGCGTCCAGCTTCAGGATCGAAACCGAGGGCGATCTATATGGCGAGCAAGTGGTGCTCTGCGGCGGCCTCACGCATCTCATTCGCACCGCCTGGGAGGTGCAAGTCGAAAGCGGAACCCCGCCCGAACTCGCCTATTTCGATTGCCTGCACGAAGTGAAGCTGCTCTCGGACCTGATCCACGAGCGCGGCATCGCCGGCATGCACCTGGCCATCTCCAACACCGCCGAATGGGGCGAGTACGTCACCGGCCCCCGCATCATCGACGCGCGCGTGAAAGACGCGATGCGCGCGGTGATGGCAGATGTGCAAAGCGGCAAGTTCGCGCGCGAATGGATGGCCGAGCACCGCGCCGGCGCGCCGAACCTGGCGCGGATGCGCGAAGCGGCGGCGGCGCACCCGATCGAGGCTGCGGGACGCAGCGTCCGCGCAATGTTAGGCACTGATTCATGACCCGCATCGGCACCCCGCTTTCCCCCTCCGCGCTTCGCGTCATGTTTCTCGGCGGGGGTGAGCTTGGCAAGGAAGTGGTGATCGAGCTGCAGCGTCTGGGCGTGGAAACCATCGTGGTTGATCGCTATTCCAATACGCCCGCGCAGCAGGTGGCGCACCGCGCGCATGTCATCGACATGACGGACGCGAAAGCCCTCCGCGCCTTGGTGGCGCAGGAGCGCCCGCACCTCATCGTGCCTGAGATCGAAGCCATCACCACCGATGAGCTGGTGCGCATCGAGGCCGATGGCCTCGCCCAGGTGATCCCCACCGCCAACGCCGCGCACGTCACCATGAACCGCGAGCGCATCCGCGTTCTGGCTGCTGAAACGCTCGCCCTCCCGACTTCGCCTTACGCGTTCGCCTCATCGCTGGAGGAATTGCAGGTCGCGGTGGATCGCATTGGCTTTCCGAATTTCGTGAAGCCCGTCATGTCCTCCTCCGGCAAGGGCCAAAGCCGCCTCAAATCCGAAGCCGACGTGGCCCCCGCCTGGGAAACCGCCATGAGCGCGGGCCGCGTGAAGCAGCCGCGCGTCATCGTCGAAGGGCAGGTGAGGTTCGATTTCGAGATCACGCTGCTGACCGTGCGCGCTGCCTCCGGCACGCATTTTTGCGCGCCGATCGGCCATGAGCAGGTCGATGGCGATTACGTGGAAAGCTGGCAGCCGCAGGCGATGAGCGCCAAAGCGCTTGCCGCCGCGCAGGAAATAGCCGCCAAGGTCACTGAAGCGCTTGGCGGCTTCGGCATTTTCGGCGTGGAGCTGTTCGTGAAAGGCGATGAGGTCTGGTTTTCCGAAGTCAGCCCGCGCCCGCACGATACCGGCCTTGTTACGCTCGTTTCTCAAAACCAGAGCGAGTTCGCGCTGCATGCGCGCGCCATCCTGGGCTTGCCTGTCGATGTATCGCTGCGCGCGCCGGGCGCGAGCGCGGTGGTGTATGGCGGCGTGGATGCGGCGGGCGTCGCCTTCGGCGGCGTCAACCAAGCATTGACCATTCCGGAAACCGAGCTGCGCCTGTTCGGCAAGCCGGAAAGCTTCAAGAAGCGCCGCATGGGCGTGGCGTTGGCGCGCGGCGGCGATACGCAAGAGGCGCGCACTCGCGCCAAGGCTGCGGCGGAACATATCATTGCGGTTGCATTTTAACGCGCCGTTCAGAGCTTTCTGCAGCGCGCGAAACTAAAGGCTAAACATAAGCGGTTAAGCTCGCCTGCTTGATTTAGAGGGTGAGAACAGGTGCGCGCGTCGGGCGGCCAGATCAGCGAAGCAAGCGCGCGCGGCGCGTGGGTCAGCGTTGGCGCGCCGATCCTCGCGCTTATGCTCGTTATTGTTGTTTCCGCGGTGGCGGCCTTCGCGGGCTTTGCACGTCAGCAAGACGAGGCCTTCGCCCACAGCAGCGAGCGCCTGGTCGCAGGATCGATCGAGGCGCGCCAGAAAGCGCTTGCGGCGCTGCTTGTCGATTACGCGAATTGGGACGAGGCGTACGCCAACATCTCCGGCGCGTGGAACCCCGTATGGGTGCGCGAGACCATAAATTCGAATGTCGTCGATGCGATGTTCATCATCGGCGCGAACGGTCAGGTGCGCCACGCTTGGCTGAACGCCAGCATGCCCGCGCTGCCGGGCCTGCAGGCGGCCGCAATCGACGCCGTGGCCGCGATCCCCAATTTGCAAACCCTGGCGCGCGCGCCGCTCGCCAGGGAAACCGCGGCGGCGTCGAATACGGGCGCGGATGGGCGCTGGATCATCGTCGCCGCTGCGCCGGTGACCGTGGCCGATAACACCGCCCGGATACGCCGCGCCGGCAATCGCGAGCACGATTTTATCGTCGCGGTGGATGTTGTCGCGCCGGACGAACTCGCGGCCATCGGGCGCTCGTATGATTTGGGGGCGGTGTCGTTCTCGGCGGCTGGCGAAGATTCCAAAACGCTCGTGCAATTGCCGCTGCGCGCGGCCAATGGCGCAACCATCGGCGCGCTGCAATGGCCGCACGCGCGCCCTGGCGCGGCGGCTTTCCAGCGTCAGATATGGCTTGTCGTGTTCGGGCTACTCGCCATCGGCGCGCTGACGTTGCTGTTCGCGTGGCGCTCGGTCGCGCGCCAGATTGAAGCCAGCGCCCACGCGCGTGCGGCGATGGAATCGAGCCAGGAAAAATCCGAATTTCTCGCCCGCGTCACCAGCGAGCTGCGCACGCCCTTGAACGCCGTGATCGGCTACGCGGAATTAATTCAAGAAGAGGCTTCAACCCCGGTCGCGCGCGATGACGCCCAGCGCATCATCGCCGCCGCGCGCGAGCTATCGGGCATGTTGAGCGATATCCTGGATCAATCGCGCATCGATGCGGGCGGCGTTGGCCTTAAGCTTGAGGTCGTGCCCGTGGCCGGCATGCTAGCCGAAGTGCAGGGGCTGATGCATCCGGTGGCGCGCGCGGCGGGCGTGGAGGTCGTGGTTTCCCAGGAAGCCGTGGCCGCCTACGCGTACGCCGATCATGCGCGTCTGCGCCAATGCCTGATGAACCTCGTCGGCAATGCGGTGAAATTTTCTCCGCGCGGCGCGGTGGTGCGCTTGCGCGCGGCGCTGCGCGATGATCGCATCGTGATCGAAGTCAGCGACAACGGCCTCGGCATCGCGCCTGATGAGCTGCCGGTCATTTTCCGCCCGTTCGGCCAGGCCAACTCGGCGATCGGCGCGGTCTATGGCGGGGCGGGGCTTGGCCTCTCGATCGCGCACGCGCTGGCGCGGCAGATGGGCGGCGATATTTCAGTCATCTCCACACACGCCGAAGGCTCGGTGTTTTATCTGAGCGTGCCCACAGCCTCGGCGCGCGCGCTCAGCGCCGCTTGATCGCGCGAGGCGTTGGTTTAGCGTAGCCCGAAAGGGAGACGCCTTATGTCCACGCCGCAAGCGCCCATCAAATCCGAATACGGCGCCCGAACGGAAGCGCACGAAGCGCTTGGCGGGCGCCGGCTTGACGGCAAGGTCGCCATCGTCACGGGCGGCTATTCGGGCCTTGGGCTTGAGACGACAAAAGCGCTCGCAGGGGCCGGCGCCATCGTCATCGTGCCCGCGCGCAGCGCCGAAAAAGCGCAAAAGGCGCTGGTGAACATCGCCAATGTCAAGCAGGCTGCGCTCGATCTGGCCGATCCGGCCAGCATCGATGCGTTCGCCGGCGGGTTTCTTTCGCGCACGAAGAAGCTCGACATTCTCATCAACAACGCCGCCATCATGGCCTCGCCTTTGATGCGCGATGCGCGCGGCTACGAGGCGCAATTCGCCACCAATCATCTTGGCCACTTCCAGCTCACTGCGCGGCTCTGGCCGGCGCTGAAAGCCGCTGAAGGCGCGCGCGTGGTTTCGCTTTCTTCCATCGGCCATCGCATCAGTCCGCCAGATCTCGAAGACCCAAGCTTCGAGCGCACCGAATACAACAAATGGCTCGCCTACGGCCGCGCCAAATCCGCCAATGCGCTGTTCGCCATCGGCCTCGATGCGCGCGCGAAGGCGCACGGCGTGCGCGCCTTCGCCGTCCATCCCGGCGGCATCATGACGGATTTGCAGCGCTATATGCCCGAGGAAGAAAAGCGCGCGATGGGCTGGATCGACGCGGACGGCAATGTCGATCCGCGTTTCAAAACGCCAAGCCAAGGCGCCGCCACCAGCGTCTGGTGCGCAACCAACGCTCAACTCGACGGGCAGGGCGGGGTGTATTGCGAAGATTGTGACATCGCGCAGCCTGTGCCGGCGGACGATAAAGGCTTCACCGGCGTGCGTCCCTGGGCGATCGATCCGGCGCTGGCCGATAAGCTCTGGACGCTCAGCGAGCGGATGAGCGGCGCACGGTTTGCGTTCTAATGCCCAGGGCCAGCGATGAAGACGTGCGCGCGCGCTTCGCTGAACTCGTGAACATGAGCGCGCGCCAGATCGCCGCGTGGCACAAGGGCGAGCAATCGAGGTCCGTCGGCCAGGATTCTGGCGACGGCGTATCGGTGGGCGTCAAAGCGGGCCAGCGCACGGTGCAGCTGCTGCGCGCCAAGCGCGCGCCGAACGCCGATGATATCAAGCACATGCGCCGCGTGATCGGTTTCATCGCCCGCCTGCGCGCGCAAAGCCCGCGCAAGAACCGCGAAACCTCCCGCTGGCGCTACGCGCTGATGAATTGGGGCCACGATCCGTTGGCCGATCATGATCGTGACAGCCCCTGGCTGTAACGCCGCTGCGTGGGCGATCAGCGTTGGGCCCGCCGCGCCGTGTCGGGCGGCTAAGCTAGCCTGATTTCCCGCAGCCGCTCAAACAGGAAATCCTGCGCCGTAATAGGCTCCGGGTAGCGGTCGGGATGCGCGTCATCCACGCAACTCGGCAGCGTCTTGATCAGATAATCCGGCGCAAAGTGTAGGAAGAACGGGATCGAATAGCGCGGCAGGTGCGCGCGATCCGCCGCGGGGTTCACCACGCGGTGCGTGGTGGAGGGCAGCTTATTATTGGTCAGCCGCTGCAGCATGTCGCCGATATTCACCACCACCGCGCCTTCGGGCGGGTTCACATCGAGCCATTGGCCTTCGCGCGTCAGCAATTGCAGGCCCGCTTCCTCCGCGCCCAGCAGCAGCGTGATGACGTTGATGTCCTCATGCGCGCCGGCGCGCACGCCTTCTGGATTGGGCGGCGTCGGCGGATAATGCAGCAAGCGCAAAATCGAATTGCCGTCCTTCACCGGGCCGACGAAAAAATCATCCGGCAATTCCAGAAAGCGCGCGATCGATTGCAGCAGCTCCGCGCCCAGCGCGTCGAGCGCCTGGAACAGCGCGTACACATCGCTGCGGAAGGCCGGGGTTTCTTCGGGCCAAAGATTGTGCGGCATCACCGGGCGATATGTGTGCCCCTCGGGCAGTTCGCGCCCGACATGCCAGAATTCCTTGAGATCGACTTTCGCCGCGCCCTTGGCCGCTTCCACGCCGAACGGAATATAGCCGCGCTGGCCCGCGCCGCCCGGCACGTGATAGCGCCGCTTCACCTCGTCAGGCAGCGCGAAAAAATCCTTCACCGCCTGCTGCGCCCGCGCCAGCACGCCGGCGTCGAGCCCGTGGTCGCTGACGATGGCGAAGCCGTACCTAGCGTAGCTCTCGCCCATCGCCTTGGCGAAGCCTTCAGGATCGGCGTGGCGCTAGCGCATGGACAGGGCTGGAAGGGCGGCCAGACTCATGGCCCCTATGTCGCGCCGCCCCGGTCCGGACGCAATCGGTTAACGCCGCGTTTACGATTCGCGCCCGAGCCTGCCGGGCCAGATTCTACGGAGCGCGCCCATGTTTTTCTTCGGCCCCCATTCCTGGCGCGGCGAAAGCGGGCGGCGCTATCGCTTCAAGTGCGTGCTGACCAAGAAGGGCCTGCCCCCGGCCGGCCAGGGCGGGATTTACGTCTTCGTCCGCCGCCGCTGGGCGTTTTTCATGGAGCCGCTTTACGTCGGCAAGGCGCACGATCTGCGCAACCGCTTGCTGGGCCACGAAAAATGGGGCCGCGCCTATTGGTATTACGGCGCCACCGAGCGCTACGTGCTGGGGCCTATCCGCGACGAGGTGGATCGCCGCCGCATCGAGGAAGACCTGATCCGCGCCCTGAAGCCCCGGATGAACGACGTTTCCATCCCCCAGGCTAACGGCGCGCCCCGGCCCAAACGCACGGCGGCGGCGGCGCGCGCCTTCGACCTTTCAGCGATCCTCGGGCGGCGCCCCTCCCGCGCCGCCTGAGCGCGCCGGCTTGACCGCGCCCCCGCGCCGCGCGAGAGGGCGGGCGCATGAGCGCGCCTGGCGACCCTGAATCCGCGGAGCCCGCCCCGCCCCCGAAAGGGGCGGGCGCCAGAATCGCGGACTTCGTGAACAACATGGACGCCCGCGCCTGGCGCGCAGTGGCGGTGTCTGTGGCCATGGTGGCGGTTGCGCTCGCTATCCTGGTGGTTGGCCGCCTGTTTTACGGCGCAGAGATCGAGGCTTTCATCGACGAAACCCTGGGCGAAGCGCGGCGCGAGCATTGGGGCCTCGTAGCCGCCATCCTCGTGTTCACGCTGACGGCCTATGTGGGCGCGCCGCAGATTGTGCTGATCGGCGCGTGCGTGGTGGCGTTCGGGCCTGAGCAGGGCTTCTGGTATTCGTGGCTCGCCACCATCGTCTCGGGCGCGGCGACGTATTTCACCGGCCGCCTCACCAGCGCCTCGACGCAAAAGCGCTTCGGCGGCGCCACCGGCGGACGCTTCACGCGCTTCATGGGCAAGAACGGGTTTCTCGCCAGCCTGATCGTGCGCTTCCTACCCACCGCGCCTTTCGTTGTCGTCAACATGGCGTTCGGCGCCGCGCGCGTCGGCTTTTGGGCGTTCATCGGCGGGCTCGCCATCGGCGTTTTGCCAAAGACCGCCATCGTCGCCTTCGCGGGCGACGGCATCATGGATGCGCTGGAGGGCAATCTGGGCTCCGCGGCTTTGATGGGCGTGCTCGCCATCGCGGTCTGGCTGTTCGTCGTTCTGGTCGTGCGCAAATGGATCCGGCGGCAAAATCCGATCGAATAGCTCGCCCTGGTCGCATCTGCGGCCTATCCTTACCTCATGAAGTATCTGATCCTCGGTTCCATCGCGCTGCTTGCCGCGTGCTCCGCCGCTCCTGGCCCTGACACGGGTTACGGCGCCAATCCCGAACTCGCCGCCCCGCATGGCGGGGCGCTGCCCACGGTGAAAACGGCGCGCGCGATCGGCTGGGCCGATGGCGCGGCGCCCGTGGCGCCGGAAGGCTACACCGTCACGCGCTACGCCGAAGGCATCAACCACCCGCGCTGGCTGTACGTTTTGCCCAATGGCGACGTACTGGTGGCGCAGAGCTCCACCACGCCGCAAGAGGGCGGAGGCCTGCTTGGCTGGGTGCGCAACATGGTTCAGCGCGGCGCCGGCGCGATCGAGGATCAAAGCCCCGATCAAATCACGTTGCTGCGCGATAGCGACGGCGACGGCGTGGTCGATCAGCAAAGCGTGTTCGCGGAGAATCTGAACCAGCCGTTCGGCATGGCGCTGGTGGGCGAGTATTTTTACGTCGGCAACACCGATGCTGTCGTGCGCTTTCCCTACACACCCGATGCGCTCAGCTTAAGCGGCGCCGGCGAAACCGTGCTGGAGTTGCCGCACAATGCCGGCAATAACGGCCATTGGACGCGCAGCCTCGCCGTTTCGCTTGATGGCTCGAAGCTTTACGTCGCTGTCGGCTCCGTCTCCAACGTGCCGGAAAACGCGGACGCCTTCGCCATCGAAGAAGGCCGCGCCGCGGTGTGGGAGTTCAATCCCGATGGCTCCAGCGCGCGCATCTATGCGTCGGGCCTGCGCAATCCTGTCGGCATGGAGTTCGAGCCCTCCAGCGGCGTGCTGTGGGTCGCCGTCAATGAGCGTGACGAATTGGGCGATAATCTTGTGCCCGATTACATGACAAGCGTGCAGGACGGCGCCTTCTATGGCTGGCCGTACTCTTATTTTGGGCAAACCATAGACACGCGCGTTCAGCCGCAAAACGCCGAGCTTGTCGCCCGCGCGCTGACGCCCGATTACGCGCTGGGCTCGCACACCGCTTCGCTGGGGCTGCATTTCTACACCGGCGATGCGCTGTCGGCCTATCGCGGCGGCGTGTTCATCGGCCAGCACGGCTCTTGGAATCGCAGCGAGCGCGTGGGCTACAAAGTGGTGTTCGTGCCGTTCGCCAACGGCCGCCCCGCGGGCGAGGTGCAGGATTTTCTCACCGGCTTTTTGAATGATCGCGGCCAGGCGCAGGGGCGCCCCGTGGGCGTGATCACCGATCGCACCGGCGCGCTGCTGGTGGCGGACGACGTAGGCGACATCGTCTGGCGCGTTGCGCCCGCGACCGCCCCAGCGCCGCCCGTGCAATAATCTTGGACCGCCGGCGCCCCCGCCGGCCTGCGCGAATATTTGAAGGTTGGAGCGCGGGGCCCCTTGGCCCGCACTTTCCTGCACCGCAAGCGCCAGCATGCGCGCCAGGGGGCGCGCGCTCCAGTTCTGCTACGTTCGCGCAAGCCGGCGAGGCCGCCGCCGGTCCAAGATCAGCCGCGCGCCTCGCAGCGCCAGACCAGCCTTTGCCGCGGCGCGCCTTGGGCATAGCGCGCCAGCGCGGCGTTGCGGCGCGAGACGGCTTCGGTCGCGCCATCGCCCTGGCAGCCGCGGCCTGCGCCGCTTTCGGCCACGGCCTGATTGGCGGCGGCGAAATCTTCTTCCGAAAGCGGATAGCGCTCGCGGCGGAATTCGCCATTGGCCGGATCGATCGTCAGCAGGTCGAGCGCGCGCGCTTCGCCCAGCACGATCGCGCGCTGAAAGCGCCCGCCATCAGTCGGCGCATAGAGCGTGCGCTCATTCACGCAGAGCGCGCCCGAGGCGCTGAAGCTCATGTCGGAAACGCCTTGCGCGCCGACGCTGGCTTCGCGGTCCAGCGTGCAGCTGATTTGGCCCGCAAAGCGCAGCGTATCGGCGATCTCCACCGGGCGCTGGCCTTGCGCGCGCCAAAGCGCCGCGCCCGCCATCACCACCAGCACCGCCGCCGCCGACGCCCCAAGCACGACAGCCACAATGCCCAGCCTGCGGCGGGGCGCATGTTCATGATCGTGCTCATGCGCCGGCTGATGCAGCACGTGCTCGGCCTGTGCGTCGCTGGCTTGCGCTGGCGCGCGCCGGCGCCCGCGCCCCAGCACCACCGCGCCCAGCACGATCACCGCTACAAACAGCGCCAGCGTGCCGGCCATCAAAATCACCACGGCGATGCGCGTCAGCCGGTCGGCGGTTTCGAGCTTCTTTTCCAGTTCGAGGTTCTGCGCTTCCAGCGCGCCGATCGTGGCCTCGCGGTCGGCGGCGATGCGCGCTTCCAGCGGCAGGCAGCGTTCGTCGGAAAGGTTGGGCGAAACGCCGGCCTCATCCAGAAACTGCAGCAGCTGCGCCGCGCGTGTGGAAACGCCGCGCGTCTCGCGCGTGTCCGCCCCGCTGACGTGCCAGGAATTGACGCCCAGCACCCGCCCGCACTCATCCAGCAGCGGCCCGCCCGATGAGCCCGAGGAAATCACCGCTTCATGGTTGATGGTGGGGATTTGATCCCCAGTCGGCGCGCGGTCACGCAATGCCGCGATCCGGCCCGAGGTGCGCGAGGCGGGGGTGGGGCGCAGCAGGTCCGCGCCCGAGGCGCCCTGGTAATCCACATCCGGATAGCCCAGCGCCAGCACCGCGTCGCCCGGGCTGGGCTCCACAGTGGAGATGGTCAGCGCCGGCAAATCCGCGCCGCCGGAAAATTCCAGCAGCGCCAATTCGGAAAGCGGCGAGTAGCGGATGATGCGCGCGGTGATCAGCCCGTCGCCGTGCGGCGGCACCACGGCAACCCCGTATTCCGGCCGCTGGCGGGCAGGGGCCACCACATGCGCGTTCGTCACAACTAAGTTCGGCGCCACAACGAAGCCGGAACCGGAGCCGTAAAGCATCCGCCCTTCGGGGCTTTCCAGGATCACGACGACGCGCACGATGCCGCGTTCGGCCTCATCGACGCTGGTTTGCGCCGCCGCACTGGCCGTCAGCGCAACAAAAAGCGCCGCCGCGGCAAACCTTAAAAGCTTTGCGATCAAGCGTTTCTCAGTCCCGCCCCGGCAATGCCGCCAGCGCCAATTCTCTCGCGCCCTGAAAGGGCGGGCAAGCGCGCGCGCCAGTCCGCCGCCGAGTGTGTCTTTCCCGCCATTACGGCGCGGGCGCGGCCAGATTGCGTCAGCGCCGCGCCGCTTCAAGCCGCTACGTTAACGCGATGCGCAGTCTGCGGCGGCGCGGGCCTTGCATCGCTGGCGGCGTCACGGCAAGTCCATTCCGTTCGGCGACGGGGGCGGTGGTCGGCGGAAATGGCTTGGGCGCGTGCTGCGCCCGGGCGCGCGCACGCCTCCTATCCGCCCTCATTGCGGCCCAGCATCTGCGCTAAGTGGCCGACGCTGTTCTGAAGATTGTTAAGCTTGTCGCGTTAAGTCCTGTTCAGGGTTGATTCGACCAAGGTTTCGAACGGCGAGGGTTTCTAAGGCATGCTGGGCAATATGTTCGGTCTCGTTGCGCCGGATTTGGCGATCGATCTGGGGACCGCGAACACGCTGATCCACGTTAAAGGCCGCGGCATCGTCTTGGACGAGCCGTCGGTGGTTGCGTACGTCAATGAAGGCGGGCGCAAAGTGGTGTATGCTGTTGGCGCCGAAGCCAAGACGATGCTCGGCAAAACCCATCGCAATATGGAAGTCATCCGCCCGCTGCGCGACGGCGTGATCGCCGATTTCGATGTCGCCGAAGAGATGATCAAGCAATTCATCCGCAAGGTGCTGCCGCGCCCGGCGCTGATCAGTCCGCAGATCGTGATCTGCGTGCCCACAGGCGCCACACCGGTTGAGCGGCGCACCATTCTGGAAAGCGCGCAAGCCTCCGGCGCGCGCCGCGTGAAGCTGATCGAGGAGCCGGTGGCCGCCGCGCTCGGCGCGGGGCTTTCGATCGACGATCCTTCGGGCTGCATGGTCGTGGATATTGGCGGCGGCACCACCGAGATCGCGGTGCTTTCGCTGGGCGGCCTGGTCTGGTCGCGCAGCTTGCGCGAAGCGGGCGACAAGATGGATGAAGCCATCATCCAATATCTGCGCCGCACCGAGAATTTGCTGATCGGCGACAGCACCGCCGAAAAGATCAAAAAGGAAATCGGCACAGCCAAATCGCCAGACGACGGCCGCGGCATGCAATTGCCGATCAAGGGGCGCGACAATCTCTCCGGCGTGCCGAAGGAAATCGTCGTCACCGAAGCGATGGTGGCCGATGCGCTCTCCGACCCGGTCACGCGCATCGTCGATGCGGTGCGCCAGGCGTTCGAGCAGATGCCGCCCGAGCTTGCGGCCGATATCTACGATCACGGCCTGATGCTCACCGGGGGCGGGGCGCTGCTGCGCAACCTCGATACGGTGCTGCAGGAGCGCATCTCGATCCGCGTGTCGGTGGCGGACGATCCGCTGCGTTGTGTGGTCAAAGGCTGCGGAATCGCGCTCGACACCATAAATTCGTCCGAAGCGCGCCGTCTGCTGACCGAAGAAGTCTAAGCGGCGTTAGAAAGAGACGCTGAACGTGGCCAGACGCAGGAGCGGATTTCGGCGCACGGGCGCGGGGCGAAAGATCGCGCCCGGCGTCATCGTGGCCGCTTTAATCGCGGTCGGCGCGGTCGGCGCCATTGTCTACCAAGCGGGCAAGGGCCCCGGCGCCGGCCAGCAGATCGGCGATGACGCCGCCGCCGGCGCAGGCCGCGTGGCCACCGGCCCCGCACGCGCCAGCGAAGGCTTCTTCGCCCGCCTCGGCGGCATGTGGAACGCCGCCGGCCGCATCGAAGAGCTTGAGCGCGAAAACCGCGACCTGCGCGCCTGGCGCGATCTGGCTGAGCGCCTGGCCGAACGCAACGCGCGCTATGAAACGTTGCTGCGCATGCCGCCCGACGCCTTCGGCGACGGCGCCGACATCGAAAACTCGATCGCCGCGCAGCTCGTGCTCGATAGCGGCGGGCCGTTCACCCGCACGCTCGTCGCCAACGCCGGGGGCGATCACGGCGTGCGCGTGGGCTATATCGCGGTGAACGAAAACGGCCTGATCGGGCGCGTCG
>DAOMPU010000036.1:0-13531 GCA_035444925.1 Terricaulis sp.
GGTGGTGATCGCCAGCCAGGACGAAAGCCTGGCGGAAGCCGCCCCGATCCTGCGCTGGCGGATCGAACGGGGGCGCGTCTCGCCGGTGGATCACCCCACCCGCGCCGAGGCGGAGGCGCTTGAATGAAAAACGCGCTGACGGGGGTGGAGCGCGCGCTGTTTTGGACGCTCGCATTTGCGGCTTTCGCCGCGGCGGCCGCAGGGCTGGCCGCGCGGGCGGCGGATCGGCTGGCCGCCAACGAATTGCGCGAGCTGGCGCGCTACGCGGTGGTGCGCGTGGTCGCGCCTGAGGACGCTTCGGCCATGCCGCTGGCGCAGGCGGCGCTGGCGCGCGCCGCGCATGTGGTCGCCGCCACGCCGGCGAGCGCTGAGCGCACCGCCGCGATGATGGGCGGCTCGATCGCGCCGGAGGATTTGCCCGCCGTGCGCCTGATCGAGCTTGAACTTTCCGGCGAGGCCCCGCCCGAGATTGGCGGGACGCTGCAGGCGGCGCTGGCCGCGGCTGGCGTCACCGCCGACGTGGTCACCGCCCCGCCCGAAAGCCGCGCCGGCCCCAACCGCATCCGCGCCGCCGCGCTCTGGGGCGCGGGGCTGTTCGGGCTGCTGATGGCGGTGATCATCTCGCTGGCCGCGCGCGGCCTGGCCGCGCGCCGGCGCGAATTGGTGGTGGTGATGACTGATTTCGGAGCCTCCAAGGCGCAAGCGGCCGGGCGCGTCTCCGACGAGGCGGCCGCGATCGGGCTATTGGCCGGGCTGCTGGGCGCCGTGTTGGCGGGGCTGGCGGCGCTGATCGTTCTATTTGTGGCAATTCCCGGCGCGGGGATCGACACTCTGCGCGCCATGATTCTGCCGATCGACCTTGCCCCTCTCATTGCTGCGCCTCTGGGCGCGGCGATCGCCGCGGGCGCGGGCGCGCGCACGGCGGCGGCGCTCTTCCATGATCAGGCGGCGAGGATCGGCTGATGCGCACGATCCTGTTTTGGAGCGCGCTGATCGCGGCGGCGGCGTTTGGACTTGGCTTCTGGGATTTCGCCCATCGCGTCCGCGCGGCGGCTGAAGATCCGCCCGAAGCGCAAGCGATCGTGGCGCTAACCGGCGGCTCACTGGAGCGGCTGACGACGGGCGTGCGCCTGCTTGAGCAAGGCAAGGGCGAGCGGCTGCTGATCTCCGGCGTCAACCGCGTGGTGACCGATGAAGAGCTGCTGGGCGAAGCGCTGAACGTAAACCGCGATCTAGCGCAATGCTGCATCGATCTGGGCCGCACCGCGGAGGATACGCTGGGCAATGCGGCGGAAACCGCGGCCTGGGCGCGCGCGCATCGCTTCCGGCGGCTGATCCTCGTTACCGACGATTATCACATGCCGCGCTCGCTGACCGAGCTGGAACTCGCCATGCCGGAAGCGGAAATCCATCCCTACCCGGTGCGCACGCGCTGGACCGACCCTGCGCTCTGGCGTAGCGATCTTGCCGCCGCCGGGCGGCTGGGGAGCGAGTACGTGAAGTATCTGGTGATCCGCGGGCGTGAAGCGCTGATCGGCCTCGGCGGGGGCCGCGAAGCGGACGACGCATGACGCTGATCCGCTCGCTGATTTTTGCGCTCTGGTTCTACCTGACGATGGCGGTCTATGGGCTGTTTTTCATCGCGCGCACCTTGCTGGGCGGGGATCGCTTCGTCTGGGTCGGCATGCGCAGCTGGAGCCATGCGATCTTGTTCGGGCTGCGCTGGATTTGCGGCGTGCGCGTGAAATACGAAGGGCTGGAGCATTTGCCGGAAGGCCCCGCCCTGCTCGCCTCCAAGCACCAAGCCACGCTCGACACGCTGCTGCCGGTGCAGTTCCTGAAAGAGCCGGTGTTCGTGGTGAAGCGCGAATTGCAGGACGCGCCGGTGTTCGGCTTCTACATGAAGCGCGGCATGATCCCGGTGGACCGCGAAGCGCATGCGAAGGCGCTGAAGGACATGCTGCGCGCCGCGCGCGCGGCGATCGCCAAGGGCCGCCAGATCGTGATCTATCCCGAAGGCACGCGCCAAGAACTTGACGCGGCGCCCGACTATAAGCCCGGCGTTGTGGCGATGTACCGCGACCTTGGCTTGCCCGTGACGCCGATCGCGCTCAACACCGGCATGAGCTGGCCGCCGAGCGGCCTTCTGCGCAAGCCCGGCGTGGTGACGATCAAGGTGCTGCCGCCGATCCCGGCCGGGCTCTCGCGCGAGGAATTCATGGCGCGCCTGGAAGGCGACATCGAGAGCGCCAGCCAAGCCTTGCTGCCGCCGCAGCTTCGCCGCAGCGTCCCGGCATGAAATCACGTTGGCTTTGGCTTGCGATCCCCTGGGCGCTGTTTATCGCGCTGACGATCGGCTGGGTGATCTATTGGAATGTTCTCGCGAACGGTGCGCGCGAGCGGGTTGAAGCTTGGCTCGCCGCTGAGCAGGCGCGCGGGGCTGAAGCGTCGATCGCCAGCATCGAAGCGCGCGGCTTTCCTGTGCTGCTGCGCCTGGAGCTGCGCGATGTGGCGTATGCGCCGGCGGGCGGAGGCTGGCGGCTCAGCACTGCGGCGGGCGCGCTGCATGTGCAGATGCTGAACCCCCAGCACGTCATCTTTGAAGCCGAGGCGCCGCTGGCGCTGGCGCGCGATGATGGCCACGTCACCAATATCAGCGCCGAGAAGCTGATCGCCAGCGTGCGCTGGGCCGGCGAAGCGCTGGCGCAAGCGGGCGTGGAGGCGGACAATCTGCTGCTGGACGATCCCGCCGAAGAAGGCGAATTGCGCGCCGAGAAGCTGGTGGCGAACGTGCGGCCCGATCCGCGCGCGGCGGGCGATGTGCAGCTTTCGCTGGAAACGCGCGGGCTGATGCTGGCGCAGCCGGTGCGCAGCTTTGAAGGGCTGGGCCAGCGGGTTGAAAACCTGATGCTCGCCGCCGTGATCGAGCAGAGCGCGGCATTGGCGCAAAGCGCCGAGGACGATCCGCTCGGCCCCTGGAGCGATGCAGGCGGGCGTTTGCGGATCGAGGGCCTGGTTCTGAAATGGGGCGCGCTGGATGCGGCGGGCGTCGGCCATATCGGCCTCGACGGCGAGCGGCGCCTGATGGGTGAGCTTAATCTGCCGATCAAAGAGCCGGCTGGTTTTTTCCAAGCGCTTTCCGCTTCGCCCGAGATGGATTCCGGCGCGCGGCAAATGCTGATGCTGCTTTCGGCCTCGTTCGCGCGCAGCCCCGAAGGGCTGACGCTCGATCTTGAAGGCCGCGACGGCGTGCTGCGGCTGGAAGGCATCCGCGCGCGGACGCTGCCTCCGGTTTATTAGCTCTCGTCCCGCCCCCAGTTCGGCGCCGCCGTATCCTGGCCCGCGTCGATGACTTCGCGGCGCATGCGGCGGGCGCGGTCGAACAGATCGTAGAGCGTATCGCCCTCGCCCCAGCGGATCGCGCGCTGCAAAGCGGCGAGATCCTCCGAGAAGCGGCCCAGAACTTCGAGCACCGCGTCGCGATTGTTCAAGAACACGTCGCGCCACATGGTGGGATCGGAGGCGGCGATGCGGGTGAAATCGCGAAAGCCCGAGGCCGAATATTTCACCACTTCGCTCTCGGTGACGTTCTCCAAATCCTCCGCCATCGCCACGATGTTGAAGGCGATCAGGTGCGGCAGATGGCTGGTGACGGCGAGCACGACGTCATGGCGCTGCGGCGCCATCTCCTCCACGTCCGCGCCTAAAGCGCGCCAGAAGGCGGCGAGCTTTTGCACGGCGGCGGCGTATTCGGGGCGCGCATCGGCGAGCGGGGTGAGGATGTGCCAGCGGCCTTTGAACAAACTTGCGAAGCCCGCTTCGGGGCCGGAATGCTCGGTGCCGGCGATCGGGTGTCCGGGGATGAGAAACACGTTCGGCGGCGCCAAAGGGGCCAGCGTTTCCGCGACTGCGCGCTTCACCGAGCCAACGTCCGTCACCACCGCGCCATGCGCGAGCGCGGGCGCGATCTCAGCCATCGCTTCGGCCATCGCGCCGACAGGCATGGCGAGCACGACCAGATCGGCGCCGGCGACGGCGCTTTGCGCATCGCCGGCGATTTCGCCCAGCGCGATGGCGCCGGCGCGTTCACGCACGCCGGGATCGCGGTCGAACAAGACGATCGCTTTCGCCGCGCCGGTTTCGCGGGCGGCGCGCGCGATGGAGGCGCCGATCAGGCCCGCGCCAAGAATGGCGATGCGTTCAAACACGCTCACACCCGCGCGTAAGAGCCGATGACGCGCACGCCTTCGAGCCCCTGGCTCGTCAGCGCGGCGGCGCGCGGATCGTGCGGGGCGATGAAGCCTTCAACACGCAGCATGATGCGCGGTTCGGAACGGGTGACCTCCTTGCCGGTGAGGCCCGCCTCGTTGAGCGCGCGCTGGGCGCGATGAGGGGGATCGAAAGCGAGGATGAGCGTCACGTCGCCGCCCGCCTCTTCCGGCTCGGCGGCGGCGAACACGCTGGCTTCGGGATCATCGCCGATCGGACCCGCGACCGGCAGGCCGGCGATCAAATGCAGGCGCGCGTAGCGGGATTCAGACAAAGCCGGCCACCATGAGCCAACGCCCGGCGCCGTGGCCCAGGGCGTAACGGCGACGCAATCTTCAGGCTTCTCCAGCACTTTTTGCAGCGCCGCCTGCGGCTCGCCCACGTGCTGAATGCGCGCGCGGGCGCCGAAATGACGGCGCGCAATATCGTAAAGCCGCGTGGGATCGCCCCGCCCGCCGCCGACCACCACGTCAATCACGCGCTGGCGGCGCACATTGGCGGCGATCAAAGCGCGCCACAGCTCCACCACCAGATCGCGATCCAGATGCGCGGGCGCGGCGGCGATCAGGCGGCGCATCATGGTTATTTCGCGTCCAGGACGAAGCGGCAGGCCCGCGGGCTTGGCCGCGGCGATGCCTTCGCCCAGGCGCAATCGCTCGGCCACCAGGGCGAGAATGGCGTCGTCTAGCCGATCGATTTCACGCCGGATCGATTCCATGGAATCGGCGGGCGGGGTGGTCGCGTCGTTCATCGGCGCCGATCATAGCGAGCTTTACCGCCCCCCGCTACGCATCACCCCGCTCGCAAAGCACTCACAGACGCACACGCCTCATGGGGGATACGTGAATCGCGACGCGCGCTATACAGCGCCCATGAATCACGCAGCGGCGAAATTGCAGGCGGCCGGGGGCGTGCGCACGCTGGTATTTGATGCGCGCGCGCCCTTGCAACTCTCGGGCGGGGAAAATCTCAGCCCCCTGACGATGGCGTTCGAAACCTACGGCGCGCTCAACGCGGAACGCAGCAATGCGGTGCTGGTGTGCCACGCGCTGACCGGCGATCAATTCGTGGCGAGCCCGAACCCGATTACCGGGCGCCCGGCGTGGTGGCCGCGCATCGTCGGCCCTGGCCGCCCGATCGACACCAACCGCTTCTATGTGATCTGCGCCAACGTGCTGGGCGGCTCGATGGGCAGCACGGGCCCCGCCTCGATCGGGCCCGATGGGCAGCCTTACGGCTTGCGCTTTGCGCCGATCACGCTGGCCGACACCGTGCGCGCGCAAGCGATGCTGGTGGAGGCGCTGGGGCTTTCGAGCCTCTTTCTTGTCATCGGCCCCGGCATGGGCGGCATGCAGGCGCTGCAATGGGCGAGCGAATACCCCAAGCGCGTGTTCGCCTGCGCGGCGGTGGCGAGCGCGGCCCGGCAATCGCTGGCCAATCTCGCCATCAACGAAATCGGCCGCCAGGCGGTGATGGCCGATCCTGATTGGCGCAATGGCGCGTATGCGGCGATCGGCTCACGGCCCGTGCGGGGCCTTGCGGTGGCGCGGATGGCGGCTTTGGTGGGCAACGCGCCCGAGCATGACGTGCGCGCCCGCTTCCAAGAGGCGCGGGCCAAGGAGCGCTTCAGCTTTTCGGCCGAGGCCGACCGCTCAGGCGCCAGCTTCGTGGACCGGTTTGACGCGAACTCGTTTCTCTATCTGACGCGCGCGATCGACGGGTTCGATCTCGGCGCCGATTTCGGCGGCAATCTGGCCAACGCGTTCCGCGGCTCCGAGACGCGCCATTGCGTGATCTCATTCTCGGGCGATGTGCGCCATCCGCCGGAAGAAAGCCGCGCCATCGCGCGCGCGCTGCTGGCGGCAGGCGCGCCGGTTTCCAGCGTGGAAATTGAAACCACGCGCGGGCACGATGCGTTGGGCGCGGAGGAGCCGGCGTTTGAAGCGGCGCTGACCGGCTTTATCGATTCCGCCGCCGCCGCGCGCGGGCTGGCGCTGCATGGCGGAGGCCGCGATGGCGCAGCTTGAACTGGTCCACCCCCGCGAGAGCGGGGAGCCGCGCGGCGATCATTCGGTGATCACGCACCTGGTCGATGAAGGCGCGCGCGTGCTGGATGTCGGCTGCGGCGATGGCGCGCTGCTGGCGCTGCTGGCGCGCGAATGCAAGACGCGCGGCAGCGGGCTGGAGCGCAATCCCAACCTCGTGCGCGCCTCGATCGCGCGCGGGCTTTCCGCCGCGCAAGGCGACGCAGACGCCGATCTGGCGGACTTCCCGAGCGGGACGTTCGATGTGGTGATCCTTTCGCACACGCTGCAGCAGCTGCGCGATCCGCGCGCGGCCTTGAAGCAAGCGGCGCGCATCGGCGCGCGCGTGATCATCTCGATCAAGAACGCCGCCTATACGCCGGCGCGGGCGCGCCTCGCGTTCGGCGGTCGCGCGGCCAATTGGGACCAATTGCACCGCCCGATCTCGGTGCGCGACATGGCCGAGCTGGCGCGCGCGTGCGGGCTCACCATCGAAACCGCCGTACCGCTGACCAAGGGCCGGGCCGGGGCGCCGTTCGCCAAAGTGCTGTGGCGCGCCAATTGGTTCGCCGAGGAAGCGGTGTTCCTGCTGCAATCATGAAGCGCCTCGTCGTTTGCTGCGACGGCACTTGGCAGCGCCTCTATGGCGGGGCGCTCACCAATGTCGCGCTGACGGCGCGTTCGGTGGCGCAGCGCGATGCGAAGGGCGTTTCGCAGATCGTCTATTATTCCGCCGGCGTGGGCGCCTCTCTGAAAGGGCTTTCGCTCTGGCAAGGCATGACCGGCGCGGACCTCGATGAGAATCTGATCGAGGCCTACACCTTCATCAATCTCAATTACGAGCCAGGCGATCAGCTTTACCTGTTCGGCTTTTCGCGCGGGGCCTACACGGTGCGCAGTCTTGCCGGGCTGTTGCGCAAGTGCGGCGTGCTGCGCCGTGCGCACGTGGATAAAACCCACGACGCGCTGGCGCTCTATCGCAGCCACGACATCAAAGCCAACAGCGCCGAAGCCGAGCGGTTTCGCGGCGCGCACGCGGCGGCTTGGCCGCGCATCACCGCCCCCTTCACCGACCCGCCAATAGATCTGCGCATCCGCTATCTCGGCGTTTGGGACACGGTGGGCTCGCTGGGCATTCCGCGCGTGCTGCCGATTTCGCTGGGGCTCAACAAGCAATACCAATTCCACGACACCGCGCTTTCGCGCGCCGTGGAGCACGCCCGGCACGCGGTGGCGATCGATGAACGGCGCAAGGCGTTCGCGCCCACGCTGTGGAGCAATCTCGACGCGTTCAACATTCCGGGCGCCCCCGCCTGCGTGCAGCAGGCGTGGTTTCCGGGCGATCACGGCGGCGTTGGCGGCAGCGATATTTCGCGCGGGCTTTCCAATTGCGCGCTGCTTTGGGTGCTGGAGGGCGCGGAGGCGGCCGGGCTTTCACTGATGCGCGAGCCGGGCTCAGTGCTTTCCTCGTGCATGGCGCAGATCGATCCGATCGAAACGCCGCTGACGGCGCCCGGATTCTCCATGCTGAATTTTACCGGCGCGCGCTGGCGCAAGGGGCTCGCGCGGTTTGAGGATTTGCACGAAACGGCGCTGCTGCGCTGGGCGGCGAACAAAAGCTACCGCCCCGCCCCGCTGACGCCGTTCGATGCGCGCATCGGCGAAGCGCTGCGCACCGCAAAGCGCGCGGCATAAAGAAACGGCGGCGCGATCGCTCGCCGCCGTTCAATGCATTGGTTTTAAGCTTAGTTCGATTGCGCCGGGCCCGAAACGCCCGCGGCCCAGGTTTGCACCAGGCCTTCGGCCACCGTCAGCGGCACGGCGCCGTTGATCAGCAGCGTATCGTGGAAGCCGCGGATGTCGAAATTATCGCCCAGCGTTTCGCGCGCGCTATCGCGCATGCGGTTGATCGCTTGGCGGCCGACCATGTAGCTGCACGCTTGGCCCGGCCACACGCAATAACGCTCGATCTCCGTGGTGGTGGAGCTAACCGGATTGCCGGTGGCTTCCACCATGGATTGGATCGCCTGATCGCGGCTCCAGCCCAGCGCGTGCAGGCCAGTATCGCACACCAGGCGCGAAGCGCGGAACGCGGCCGATTGCAGATAGCCGAGGCGCCCGGCCCAATCGGTTTGATACATGCCCATCTCGTCAGCGAGCTGTTCGGCGTAGAGGCCCCAGCCTTCGGTGAAGGCGGAGAAGAACATCATCGTCCGCCGGATGAAGGGCATGTCGCCCGCTTCCTGCTGGATGGCGATCTGCCAGTGATGGCCCGGCGTGCCTTCGTGATAGGTTAGCGTCGGCAGCTTGTAGCGCGGCCATTCTTCCGAAGGCTTGCGCAAGTTGATGTAATAGGCGCCGGGGCGCGAGCCATCGAGCGCGGCGGGCTGATAATAGCCGCCAGGCGCGCCCGCTTCGATTTCCGCCGGCACGCGGCGGATTTCGAGCGGCGATTGCGTCAAGCGCCCGCACACTTCCGGCATGCGCGCGGTGATCACCGCCATCTGCGCATTGAGATCGGCCAACAGGCGCGTGCGATCGGCGTCGGTGTCGCGGTACATCTGATCGGGGCGGCGCCCCAGCGCGGTGAAACGCTCGGCCAGCGTGCCGCTGGTCATGCCATTGGCGCGGAAGATGGAATCCATTTCCGCGTTGAGTTCACGCAGCAGTTCCACGCCCATGTCGTGAATTTCTTGGGGCGCCATGTTGGTCGTGGTCCACGAGCGCAGGGCCGCGGCGTAAAGCTCGCCCCCGCGCGGCAGGGCGCCCACGCCCGAGGTCGTCGGCGCGTTGGCGCGCAGCGCTTGCAGGCGCTCGCTCTGGCGGCCGAAGGCCGGCAGCACTTCGTCGCGCAGAATCGCTTCCGCGCGTTGCGCCATCGCGGTTTTATCGGCATCCGGAATTTCCGCGACCGCGGCAAGCTTTGCTTGGAACGCGGTGACGATGCGATTTTGCGCCGGCGCGACCTGGGCGAAATCACCCAGCAGCCCGATCGTGCGCTCGATCACGAACGCCGGCGGCACGACGCCATCGCCTTCATCTTGGCCGATGCGGGTGGTTTCCTGATCGAGCATGCCGGCGAAGCCGGACAGGCGCGTCAGATAAGCGTCAGCTTCATCGCGCGTGCGCACCGGGTGCTGCTGCACCAGGAAGTCCGGCATGTTGCCGTAAGCGCCGGTGAGCTGGGTGACGGTGTAGGGCGCCTGGGCGCCCTGCCCCGTGACGAAAGCGCCGGCGGCGACGTTATTCTGCAGCGACGTGGTGACGACATCGAGCGTGACGCGATCCTGATCGTTCAGCGTATCGCGGTTCACCGTGCCGAGCTGGCGGATGATCTCTTCCGTTTTTGCGCGCTGACGCGCGATGGCTTCGCGCGAAACATCGCTGAGCCGATCAACATAGCGCCCGCCCGCCTGCTCTTCGGAAACGGCGAGCGAGGTGGCGTATTCCGGGCTCTCGCGCAGGAAGTCGGTGACAGCCGCATCGAGGATGGCGTGCAGATCGCCGTTCTGAACGGCTCTGTTGCAGCCGGCAGCAACCAGCACCGCGCCAGCCGCACTTGCGCCGAGCAGGGCGCGCCGCGTCATATACATCTGGTAATCCCCTCAACTTCGCCAGGCCACGCCCGGGCGGCCCGCACCCTAGCGGACCACCGCGCCTTTGCATCCGCGTTGCGACCAAATCAAGGGGCGCCCGCACGAACAGCCTTGTGCGCTGCGGCGCAGCAAAATCAGCCGCGCTGCACCCCGGCCACCCAATCTTGAACGAGACGTTCCGTCACCGTCAGCGGGGTGGAGCCATTGGTCAGCAGCGTGTCGTGGAAGCCGCGGAAATCAAAGCGATCGCCCAGCGCCTCGCGCGCGCTCGCGCGCATGCGATTGATCGCTTCGCGGCCCACCATGTAGCTGCAGGCTTGGCCTGGGATCACGCAATAACGCTCGATCTCGGTGATGGTGGCGCCTTCGGGATTGCCGGTGGCTTCCGTCATGGATTGGATCGCCTGCTCGCGCGTCCAGCCTTTGGCGTGCATGCCGGTATCGACAACCAGGCGCGAGGCGCGGAACGCCGCCGATTGCAGATAGCCGATGCGCCCGAACGGATCGTTCTCGTAAGCGCCCATCTCATCGGCGAGTTGCTCGGCGTAAAGCCCCCAGCCTTCGATGAAGGCGCCGAAGAAGGACAGCGCGCTGCGGAAGAAGGGCAAGCCCTCGCTCTCCTGCTGGATGGCGATCTGCCAATGGTGGCCGGGCACGCCTTCGTGGAAGTTGAGCGTCGGCAGCGAGTAACGCGGCACTTCAGCCGTATCGCGCAAATTGATGTAATACGCGCCGGGGCGCGAGCCATCGAGCGCGGGCGGCTGGTAATAGCCGCCGGGCGCGCCGGCTTCGATGTAAGGCGGCACGCGCACGATCTCGAGCGGGGCCTGCGCCAAACGGCCGAACATTTCCGGCATGCGCGCGCGCATCGCCGCCACTTGACCGTTGAGGTCCGCCAGCAGGCGTTCGCGGCCGGCGTCCGTGTTCGGATAAAGCTGATCGGGGCGCCGGTTCAGCGCCAGCACGCGCTCGGAAACCGTGCCTTGCGTCATGCCTTGGCTGCGCAGGATTTCATCCATCTGGCTCAGCGAGGAATTGACGATCTCCACGCCCATGTCGTGAATCTCGTCGGCGCTGAGCGTCGTCGTGGTGTAGGCGCGCAGCGCGGCGGCGTACATTTCCGCGCCTTGTGGGCGGTGCATGATGCCTGCGTCATGCGTAGCGCGCGGGCGGATGGCGCCCAGCGCTTCGATCTGGCGCTGATAGGCGGGCAGCACTTCATCGCGCACGATGGCTTCGGCGCGGGTGAGGAACGCCGCGCGATCGGCTTCCGGAATTTCCGCCACCTCCGGCAAACGCTGCGCCAGCGAGGTGACGAGCACGGTTTGCGCCGGCGCGGTTTGCGCGAAGCCGCGCAATTGCGTGACCGCGCCATCGATGCAGAAATCGGGCGGGATCATGCCATTGCCGGCGTCCTCGGCGATCATCGCCGATTCCTGATCCAGCACGCGCGCATATTGCGAGAGGCGCGTCAGGTACGCTTCGGTCTGATCGCGCGTGGTGAGCGGATGGCGGCTGGCGAGAAAATCAGGCTGCTGGGTGTAGGCGCCGCCAAGCTGGGTGACCACGTACGGCGATTGCGCGCCGGCGCCGAATTCAAAGCGCGCGGCATCCACCTGCGTCTGCATCGAGGCGAGCACGACATCGTAGGTCACGACATCTTGGCCCTCGAGGCGGCCGCGGTCGATCGTAGCCAGCGTTTCGATGGCGCGCTCGGCGATCGCGCGATTGCGGCGGAAGCCCTCGCGCGACGCATCGGCCAAGCGATCCACATAGCGCCCGCCCGCCTGCGCTTCGGAAACGCCAAGCGAGGTGGCCGCTTCGGGCGCTTCGCGCAGAATGTCGATTGAGAGCTGATCCAGCAGCGCGTGCAATTCGGGCGCGCCGCCCGTGGCGCGGCTGCAGCCCGCGGCGGCCAAGGCCGCGCCAGCGGCGGTTGCGCCCAGCATGAGGCGACGCGTGATGTGCATGGAAAGCGCTCCGTCTTGGAATGATTTGCGCGAACCTAGCGCAAATCGGCGCGCCGATGCGACCCATGCGACGAAGCGGCCTTAGCTTTCGATGGCCGCTTGATCCGTTTCGCCGGTGCGAATGCGCAGCACGCTCTCAAGATCATAGACCCAGACTTTACCGTCGCCGATTTTGCCAGTCTTGGCTGAGGCGGCGATCGCCTCCACCGCCTTTTCAACCAGCGCATCGGGCGCGGCGATCTCGATCTTCATTTTCGGCAGCAGCTTCACCTCGTATTCGGCGCCGCGATAAACTTCCGTTTTGCCCTTCTGGCGCCCAAAGCCGCGCACTTCCGAGACCGTGAGGCCGGAAATGCCTGCTTCCTTCAGCGCGTCCAGCACCGGATCGAGCCGGCTGGGCTTAATGATGGCGGTAATCAGTTTCATCTGCGCCCCTTCGCAGGCGCAATATAACAATCATGTATCGCTCTTGGGCAAGCTCCGCGGCGCAGGTTGGCGCGATCGGTTAGGCGCCTTGGCCAAAAGGACACGCCCTTCCGAGCGCGCGGTAGAGGCGTAAAGCCGCTTCACCGCCTCCATCAGCAGCAGCCCGCCCATGGGCGGCCAGATCCGCTCGCCCACGCGCTCAAACGCATCGGCTGCGCCCACGCCCCAGGCGGCGGGCGGCGCGTAAAGCGCGCGCGCGGAAGCCACCGGCTCGAACATCGCGTCAGTAAGCAGCGCAGAGAGCTGACGGCGCGAGAACGGACGCCCATGCCCGAAGGGCGTGGCGTCGGCCTGCGCCCAAAGGCTCCAGCGATTGGCGGCGATCACCACCAGGCGCGCTTCAGGCGCCATCACGCGCCACACCTCGCGCAATAGCGGATGCAGCGCGTCCGCCTCTTCCAGCGCGTGCACGATCAGCACGCGATCGAACACCGCGTCGATAAAGGGCAAGCGCGCTTCTTCGGAAAGCACCGAGCATACCGCGCCTTCGCCGGGCCAGGGCTCCACGCCTTGCGCCGCCGGCATCAGCGCGCACACGCGGCGCGCGCCGGCGCGATAAACATCCAGATACGGCGCAGCATAGCCGAGCCCCAGCACGTCCTGCCCCTCCGCATGCGGCCAGAGCGCGCTGAGCCGGCGCGACGCAGCGCGCCGCGCCGCCTCACCGATCGGCGAGGCGTAGAAACGCTGCAGGGCCAGAACATCGACGCGCATGGTTTGGGATTAGGGGCTCAGGATTAGGGATTGGGGTGGGACTTTGAAGGCGATGCGCCTAAATAACATCGCGCGGCGGCGACGCCACCTAATCCCTAAACCCGAGCCCCTAATCCCTAGATGCTGCAAATCCACCAATTCCCCTGCCTCTCGGACAATTACGGCTTTCTCATTCACGATGCCGCCAGCGGCGCGACGGCCGCGATCGACACGCCGGATTCGGATGAAATCTTGCGCCAAGCGGCCGCGAAAGGCTGGGCCGTCACCGATGTGTGGAACACGCATTGGCATCCTGATCACGCCGGCGGCAACGCCGCGATCAAGGCCGCCACGGGCGCGCGTGTGAGCGGCCCCGCGGAAGTGGAGCGCATCGGCACGGCGCCCGACCGCATCCTGGCCGAAGGCGATGTGGTGAAGCTCGGCGCGCATGAGGCGCGCGTGCTGGACGTGGGCGGGCATACGTTGGGCCACA
>DAOMPU010000037.1:0-12227 GCA_035444925.1 Terricaulis sp.
TCGAGCTTCACCAGCTTCCAATCGCCCGCCTCGCGCGCCAGGCGCAGCGTGCGTAGCGCTTCATCGGCGGTGAAGCAGCCGGCGGTGTTGGGCAGAAACACCACCTTCTTCGGATCGATGTGATCGGTGAGCCGCTCCTTGGTCGGATCGCTCAAATTCACGCGCCGCACGGCGACGGTGACGATCTCCGCGCCGGAGGCTTCCAGCGCGGCGGCGTTCTCGGCGTTAGTTTTATACTTGCCGGTGCCGATGATGAGGCGGGAGGCGTAGCTCTTGCCGGCGATGGTGAGCGTGTCGGTCATTGGACGTTTATGCAACGTTCCAACCCACGCCGCCAGAGCGCACGCTAGCGGGTTGCAGCCTGGAATTCTGGGTCGGCCAAGAGCGCGCCAAAGAGTTTCGGGTAGAGACCCGTATAATGGTTCATGGCCTCCGGAATGGCCTCGAAGCCCCAATAGGACGAGGGCCAATCCTCCACAACAGTGATCTCTTTCTCGAAAACCACCGCGCCGGCGCGCACGAGCCGAAAACGCGCGCCAACCGCGCCCCGGCTCTGCGCCTCCACCGTCGACACTTCGCTGCGCGTGAGCTCGCCGGAGAGGACGAGCGGAGAAGCGGGGTCAAGCTTTCCGGCCCCCGCCAACTCCGCTTGAATCACGTTTCCCAGGTAAGCTGAGAACGTGCCGCCGGACGGCGGTCGGAGCGAGTCGGCGCGAATCGAGATGCTCTGATCCTGCCGCGCCGATAGCTCCGCACCGCGCGTGAACGCGCCAAGCGCAAGCGCTGGCGTGTTGGTTTCGCGCAGGCGCTGCACATTATCAAACGTCACCATTGGCGGCGGCAATTGCGCCGCACAGGCGGCGAGCGCTGAAACAGCGATCGCCCCCGCAAGCGCGCGCATCAGCGTTTTCACGACGCTGGCGCGCCTTCCGCCGGCGCCGGCGCGAACCCGGGCTGCGCCGCTAAGTCGAACACCAGATGCTCGACCAGTTGGCGGATCACCGTGCGAGCGCCCGCATCCATGCTCTCCGCCTGCACCATGTTCGCCGGCGCTTCGGTCGCGCCTATCTGGGTGTGCAGCGCGTGACGCTTCTCGGAATTCAGCTGCGCGCCGCCGCCGCCGCTATAGCGCGCGTTGGCGACATAGAAATCGGTCACGGTGGTCCCGGCGGCCCCCAAGGTGAGCCCCGTTACAAATCCTTGATTGGCGGCGTTCTCTTCCGGGATGTTGTCGATAGTGATCGCAAGCAGCGCCCCACCCTCCACCGGATCGGCGGAGACTTCAGAGAACAGCCCGCTGGCGCGCACGTTCTCGGTGACTTGCTGGCGCAAGTGATTGGTGGCGCGCGCGTTGGCCGCGCCCTTGGTGCGGAACTCAAAAATCAGTTGAACCGGACGCGGCGTAGCGGGCGTCACGCGCTGGGTCGTCGCCACATCGCCAAGCGTCGGATCGACAAAAGACCTGGGCGAAATGCAGCCGCTCACCAAAAGCGCCGCAGCCGCCATCAGCGGCGCGAGCCAAAATTTCTTCATTGTCCCCTCCCAAACCGGATTGCACCGGTTGCCGCATACGATGAGCGACGCCGGAGGTTGTCAACCGGGTGGCGCTAGCCGCCCCCCACAAACTGCACGATCTCCAGTTGATCGCCCTCCGCGAGCGCCGTCTCTCCCCAGGCGCTCCGGGGCGCGATTTCGCGGTTGCGTTCCACGGCCACGCGCCGGCCCTCGATCTCCAGGCAGGCGAGCAGATCGGCGATGGTCGCCGAATCGGGAACTTCTCGCATTTCTCCGTTGACGGTCAGGCGCATCGGCATTCCTATCGCCCCCGATCTAAGACCCCTTGAGCCGGGGTTCAACTTTGCCGGCCCCCAGCGGGTCGGCGGCATGATTTTCCAGGGACGATGCCGGACCTTAAGCCCATTTACGTGCTGAACGAGGCCGCCTGCGCCGCGCGCGCCGGGCAGCTGGGCCGCGCCATCGTGTTTCGCCAAGAGCTGGTGAACTGGCTGCAAGAAGCCCGCGACAAGGGGTGCGCTGTTGTTCTAAACGCCGGCGCTTATACCCAGACCTCCGTCGCGCCGCACTATTCCACCAAGGCGATCGGCACGCCGGTAATAGAGACCCACCTTTCCAACCCCGCGGCCCGCGAGGAATTCCGTCACGTTTCGTTAGTCGGCCAGGCCGCAAAGGGCGTGATCGCGGGTTTTGGAGCCGCCTCTTATCTGCCGGCCGTGGAAGCGGCCGCTTTGCTGGCGAACGATCAAGAAAGCCCGCGCGCTTGAGCAGGAAAACGAAAACGATGAGCGATAAAAAACCTACCAATGTCGATCCAGGGCTCGTTCGCGAACTTGCGTCGATCCTGAACGACACCGGTCTCTCTGAGATCGAGGTGGAGCACGGCGAGTTGCGCCTGCGGCTCGCGCGCACGCTGACGGTGGCCGCCCCTGCGGCGCCTGTCGCGCTGGCTGCGCCCGTGGCCGCGATCGCCGCGCCCGCGCCGGCCGCGCCCGCGCCCGCCGCTGCGGACGCCTCCAAGCATCCGGGCGCGGTGCCTTCGCCGATGGTGGGCACGGCGTATCTTTCGCCTGAGCCCGGCGCGCCCGCTTTCATCAAAGTGGGCGACAGCGTGAACCAAGGGCAAACGCTGATGGTGGTGGAAGCGATGAAGACGTTTAACCCGATCCCCGCCCCGCGCGCGGGCAAGGTCACGGCGATCCTCGTCACGGACGCCCAGCCGGTGGAATTTGGCGAGCCGCTGGTGATTATCGAATGAGCAACGCCGCGGCAGTCGGCAATCGGCAGTCGGCAATCGCGCGCCGACATCGCCTGAACGCGGATTGCCCCCGCGCGTCTCACCCGCTTTTTTATCCCCTGCACCGGCGACTGCCGACTGCCGACTGCCGACTGCCGAACCGCCATGTTTGAAAAAGTCCTCATCGCCAATCGCGGCGAGATCGCGTTGCGCATTCACCGCGCATGCAAAGAGATGGGCATCGCCACCGTGGCGGTGCATTCCACCGCCGACGCTGAAGCCATGCATGTGCGCCTCGCCGATGAGAGCGTGTGCATCGGGCCGCCGCCGGCCGCGAAATCCTATCTGCACATTCCGAGCATCATCGCGGCGGCGGAAATCACCGGCGCGCAGGCGATCCATCCGGGCTACGGCTTTCTCTCAGAGAACGCGAAGTTCGCGGAGATCGTCACCCAGCACGGCATGACCTTCATCGGCCCAACCGCCGAACACATCCGCCTGATGGGCGACAAGATCGCCGCCAAACAAGCCGCGATCGATACCGGCATGCCGGTGGTGCCCGGCTCCGAGGGGGGGCTCGCGAGCGAAGCGGAAGCGCTGAAGGTCGCCAAGAAGATCGGCTATCCGGTGCTGATCAAAGCCGCCGCGGGCGGGGGCGGGCGCGGCATGAAAGTGGCGCGCACGGCCGAAGATTTGCCCGAAGCCTTCGCCACCGCGCGCGCGGAAGCGAAAGCCGCGTTCGGCGATGACGCCGTCTATATGGAAAAATATCTGACGCGCCCGCGCCACATCGAAATTCAGGTGGTGGCCGATAGCCACGGCAACGTGATCCATCTGGGCGAGCGCGATTGCTCGCTGCAGCGCCGCCACCAGAAGGTGCTCGAAGAGGCGCCCTCGCCGGCGCTGAACGATGAAGATCGCGCCCGCATCGGCAAGATCACCGCCGAGGCGATCCAGAAGCTTGGCTATCTGGGCGTCGGCACCGTCGAGTATCTCTACGAGGACGGCGAGTTCTATTTCATGGAAATGAACACGCGCCTGCAGGTGGAGCATCCGGTCACCGAGATGATCACCGGCATCGACCTCGTGCGCGAGCAGATCCGCATCGCCGACGGCGCGCCGCTTTCGGTGAAGCAGAAAGACGTGAAGTTCAACGGCCATTCCATCGAGTGCCGCGTGAACGCGGAAAACCCGCGCACGTTCGCGCCCTCGCCGGGGCGCATCAGCGGCTTTCACCCGCCCGGCGGCCTCGGCGTTCGTCTCGATAGCGCGATCTATGCCGGCTATGCGATCCCGCCGAATTATGACTCGCTGATCGGCAAGCTGATCGTGCACGGGCGCGACCGCGCCGAGTGCCTGATGCGCTTGAAGCGCGCGCTGAACGAAATGGTGATCACCGGCGTGGACACCACGTTGCCGCTATTCCGCGACCTCGTGAACGAGCCGGACGTGATCAACGGCGATTACTCGATCCACTGGCTTGAGCAGAACCTCAAAGCTAAAACCGAAGCGGAAGCCGCTGGAGGCTAAAGCATGCGCGCGCTCGTCATCGCCGTTCTGCTGGCCGCTTGCGCGCCCGCCGCGCCGCCGGAGCCCGCGCCGCCGCCCTCGCCGGAGGCGATGTCGCAAGAATTGCTCGCTGCCTTAACGCCGGTGCTGAGCGCCGAGATCGGCCAGCCGGTCGCGCTCGCGGCCAGCCAGGTTCGGGTGATGAACGAATGGGGCTACGTGGTGGCCCAGCCCACACAAGCCGATGGCGCCGCGATCAATTGGTCAACAACGGCGCTGGCCGAGCGCGCGGGCGAAGGCCTGCTCGATAGCAACAGCCAAACCCACGCCCTGCTGCGCTTTGAAAACGGCGCCTGGCGCGTGCTCGATCACGCCATCGGCCCCACGGACGCAGCCTGGGCCGGCTGGGCCGGCGCGCATGGCGCCCCGGAGGCGCTTTTTAACTAAACACGGCTGGCCCGGCGGTTGCAGCGCCGCCCCGAAACTCGCTTTTTCGGGGCCAAACATGTCGTTTCACGGCACATCCGCCGCTCTTGCGGCGCTCTTTCTCGCCGCTTGCGCCAGCACGGCGCCGCCGGCTGAAGTCAGCCAGGGCGCCGTCAGCGCAATTATCGTCGCCGAAGCCGAAGCGCCCGCGCCCGGCACGCCGGAATTCCACGGCGCCAGCATCGGCCGCGACGCGCTGCGCTCGCGCCTGCACGACTAAGCAGCCCGCTTGATGACGCCGCCGCGCCGCTTTGGCATGCTGGCGCGCGTATGAAAGTGTTCACCACCGACGATCTGCTAGCCTGTTACCGGCGCGGCGTCTTTCCCATGGCGGAAAGCCGCGACGAGGACGGCTTCTTCATCGTCGATCCCGATTGGCGCACTATTCTGCCGCTAACGCCGTTCGCCATGCCGCGCCGCCTTAAGCGCACCGTGCGGCAAGATCAGTTCAGCTTCACCATCGACCGCGAGTTCGAGGCCGTGATCGATTTCTGCGCGGAGCCAGACATCGATCGCGAGGACACCTGGATCAACCCGGACATCCGCGCGCTTTACACCGCGCTGCACGAGAGCGGGCATGCCCACAGCGTGGAGGCGCGCATCGATGGCGAGCTGATCGGCGGGCTCTACGGCGTGGCGCTGGGCGGCGCTTTTTTCGGCGAAAGCATGTTTTCGCGCGCGCGCGACGCCAGCAAGGCCGCGCTCGTGCATCTGGCCGCGCGGCTGCGCTTTGGCGGCTTCAAGCTGCTCGATGCGCAATTCGTGACGCCGCACCTGCTGCAATTCGGCGCGCAGACGCTGCCGCGGCGCGTGTTTCAGAGTTTGCTGGGCGTTGCGCTGGAAACGCGCGCGGATTTCGCGGCGCTGCCGGAGGATACGCCGGGCGCGGAGCTGGTGCGGCTGGCGGCGGCGTGAGTTACGCGTCGCCTGTTTCAGCCGGATCGTTCATCCAATCTTCCGCACCATGCCGGATGCGCACGATGCTGATGCGCTCGCCGAGATCGTGATAGATGATGATATGCGCCTTGTAGCGATAGATGCGCACCGGCGGATCGTATTCCGTCCGCTCGCGCGCAATGTTGGGATCGGCGGCGATGCGCTCAATGGGCGGCGGTGAGTCCGCGGACATAAGCGTCCGCCTGCCTTTGCGACCAGCGCGCCGCCGTGAACGACCAGATATCTTCAAGGTCGCGCCGGGCGCGGCGCTTGAGATCGTGCGGCTTAGGCTTTTTTGCCGGCATGCCGGGCGTGCATGTCAGCGAGGAATCCTTCGAGGTCCAGCGGGCCAGAATCCTCGCTTTCGATCCCCTCGGTGATCATGGTTTGAAGCTTGCCGATCTTCGCCGCGCGCTCCTGATCGCGGCGGATAAGATCGCGCACATAATCGCTGGCGTTGGCATAGCGCCCGGTGCGGGTCTGCGCCTCCACCCAATCCTTGAGCGGTTCGGGCAGGGAAATGTTCATGGTGGCCATCGCGGCGTCCATCCTTTGCCACTCTTATAGGAGATTTTGGCAAAGCCTGTCAAAAATCAGCAAAGCAGGTGTTGAGGGGAATTAGCGCGCGATCTTCTCCAGCCCGCCCATGTACGGGACCAGGGCTTTCGGCACTTGAATCGAGCCATCGGTGTTCTGGTAATTCTCCAGCACCGCCACCAAAGTGCGGCCCACCGCGAGGCCCGAGCCGTTCAGCGTGTGCACGAACTCGGTGCGCCCTTCCTTGTTGCGGAAACGCGCATTCATGCGCCGCGCCTGGAAATCCCCGCAATTGGAGCACGACGAAATCTCGCGATACTTGCCCTGGCTCGGCAGCCAGACTTCAAGATCGTAGGTCTTGCGCGCGCCGAAGCCGATATCGCCGGTGCAGAGCAGCATGACGCGATACGGCAGCTCCAAACGCTTCAGCACTTCCTCCGCGCAAGCGACCATGCGCTCATGCTCGGCATGGCTTTGATCGGGCGTGGTGACAGACACCAGCTCCACCTTGCGGAATTGGTGCTGGCGGATCATGCCGCGCGTATCGCGCCCGGCCGCGCCCGCTTCGGCGCGGAAGCACGGCGTATCGGCCGTCATGCGGAGCGGCAGCGGCGCTTCATCGAGGATTTGCTCGCGCACCAGATTGGTGAGCGCTACTTCCGAAGTGGGGATCAGCCAAAAATCCTCGTGCGTCGGCGCTTCGGCCAGCAGCTCCTTCATCACTTCGGTGGGCTTGGCGCCTTTGCGGCGTTCAAATTCGTCGTCAAAGCGATCGAGCGCTTCGAACAAAAGCTCCTCGCGGCTTACCGTGCGCGCGGCGGTGAATTGATCGTCCACGAATTTGGGCAATTGCCCGGTGCCGAACATCACATGGTCCTTGACCAGGAGCGGCGGGTTCACTTCGGTGTAGCCGAACTCGGCGGTGTGCAGATCGAGCATGAAGGCCGCCAGCGCGCGCTCCATGCGCGCCAGCGCGCCCTTGGTGACGACGAAGCGCGCGCCTGAAAGCCGGGCCGCCGCCTCGAAATCCATCAGCCCCAGGCCCTCGCCCAGCGTGACGTGATCAGCGGTGAGATCGAGCGCCGGCGGCGCACCGCCATCGCCCTTGTACCAGCGCCGCACTTCGACATTGGCGTGCTCATCGGCGCCGTCAGGCGTTTCGGGCGCGGGCAGGTTCGGCAGCGACGCCAGCACGCCATCGCGCTTCTTCAAGAGCTCCGCTTCCTTGGCGGCGGTTTCATCCAGCTTGCCTTTGAGTGCGGCGACCTCCGCCATCAGCTCGGCGGCGCGCGCCTCGTCCTTGCCGGCCTTGGCCTTGCCGATTTCCTTGGAAGCCGCATTGCGGGCGGTTTCGTGCTCTTGCTTGGCGGTGGTGAGCGCGCGCAGCGATGCGTCCAACTCCAGCAGGCCGGCGATGTCGCCCTGCTGCTCGGCGCTGAGCGGGCGGCGCGCAATCGCCCGGCGGAAAGCTTCGAAATCTTCGCGGATGAAACGGATGTCGTGCATGGCCCCCGCTTAGCGGAAGCCGCGCTTTTGCGCTACTCCGCCGCGGCCGTGGCGGCGGCCTCGGCCGCGTCCTTCTTGGCCATGGCCTTGCCGATCAGCCACACCAGCAGGATCGAGACCTCGTAGAGCGCGTACATCGGGATCGCCATCAGCGTCATCGAGATGACGTCGGGCGGGGTGACGAGCGAGGAGAACGCCGCGATCCCCACGATCGCGTAGCGGCGGCCCTTGGTCAGCGTCTGGGCCGTGATCATGCGCACGCGCGCCATCAGCGAGAGCACGACCGGCAGCTGGAAGCAGGCGCCAAAGGCCAGCACCAGCGTCGTCACCAGCCCAAGATATTCATCCACCTTCGGCAAAAACTCGACCACGATGGCGGCGTCGCGCACCTCCTGACCCAGCGCGAAGCGCAGCGCGAACGGCATGGCGACGTAAAACACGAACGCCCCGCCCGCCAGGAACATGAGCGGCGCGGCGATCAGAAACGGCGCCACCGCCCCACGCTCGCGCTTGTAAAGCCCCGGCGCGATGAAAGCATAGAGTTGATAGGCGATCACCGGGAACGAAACCACGATGGCCGCAAACAGCGCCACCTGCAGCTTCACGAAGAAGAAGCCGAAGCCGTGCGTATAGACCATGCGCAGCGCCTCATCGGCGCGATCAGGATGCACTTCCGCCCAGGCCGCGCGGAACGGCTGCACCAGAAATTCGAAAATCGGCGTGGCGAAATAGAAGCAAACCACGAACGCGATCACCAGCGCGATCAGCGCGCGCACCAGGCGGTCGCGCAGCTCGACCAGATGATCCATCAAGGGCGCGCGCGAGGCCTCGATCTCGTCATCGTCGGGTTTGTTTTGGGCGGCTTCGCTCACGGCGCGCTCCGCACCTGCGGCAGCGCTTCGGGCGGCTCGGGCGCGTCGGCGAGATTTTCTTCAGGCGCCGCGTCCTCTTCGGGCTTGGGCGCTTCGGCCGCGGGCGCTTCGCCTTCGGGCGCCGTCAGCGCCGGCGCGGGCGGCGTTTTGGGGATGCCGGCGTAATCTTCCAGCGTGGGCAGCGGCTTTGAAAGTTCGCGGCCGATGTCCTGGATCGAAGTGGTGCGCCGCAGCGCCTCCACTTCGCGCTTCAGCTCATCCAGCTCAGCCTGGCGGGCGAGCTCATCAAAGCCGGTGCGGAATTCCTGCGCCATGCCGCGCAGCTTCGCGGTCCACCGCCCGAGCTTGCGCAGCAGCAGCGGCAAATCCTTCGGGCCCACCACCACAAGGGCGAGCACCGCAAGCAGCACGATTTCCTGAAAGCCGAGGCTCGGCAGCATGGGCTAGCCCGCGTGCGCTCTTACTGCACGCGGTCCTTCTGGTCGGTCACTTGGGCCGGGGGCTCTTCGGGCTTCTTTTCCTCGTCGCCAAGGCCTTTGCGGAAGCCTTTGATGCCCTTGCCGAGATCTTCCATCAGGCCGGAAATGCGGCCCGGGCGGCTGAACAGCAGAAACGCCAGCGCCAAGACGATCAGCAGCGGAATCAGTCCTGGGAAATGCATTTTTCACTCCATTGCGGCGGCCGCGCCGCTCGCGCCTGGGCGCGGGCTTACTCGTCCTGGCCCAGATGATCCACGAAAAAGCTTGCTGCGTCGTCACTCTCTGACAGCTTCTCTTCATCCGAAGCGAGCTCTTCGCTCGGGCGCGGCACTTCGATTTGGGCAGCGGCGCGCGGGTCCAGCAGGCCGAGGCCCTTGAGATCGTCCTTGCCCGGCAGGGCGTCAAGCGAGGCTAGGCCGAACTGGCCGAGAAACGCGTCCGTCGTCCCGAAGGTGAGCGGGCGGCCCGGCGTGCGCCGGCGCCCACGCGGGCGGATCCAGCCCAGCTCCAGCAAAAGCTCCATCGAGCCGCGCGAAAGGGTCACACCCCGGATTTCCTCGATTTCGGCCCGGGTTACCGGTTGGTGGTATGCAATAACCGCCAGCGTCTCGAGCGCCGCCTTGGGCAGGCGCTTGGGCTGCTCCTTAGTTTCGGCGAACAGCCCGCCAAGATCGGGCGCCGATTGGAACCGCCAGGCCCCGCCCGCCTCCACCAGCTCCACGCCCCGGCCCGCATAATCGGCCTTCAGCTTCATCAGCACGGCGGCCACATCCACCGCCGGGCCGAGCTTTTCGCCCAGCGCCTTGGCGGTGATCGGCTCGCCGCCCGCGAACAACAGCGCCTCGGCGGCGCGGATGGCGTCGGCGGAGGGTTCGGCGCGCGGGCGCTCGCCGCCTTCGTGGAAGGCGTCTTCGATCCGCTTCAGCGCGTCCGCGACGGGGGTGTCAGGCGGGTTCACGCTTCTATTCTACTCCCGGGCGGGCGCGCACGAATAGCGGCGCGAACGCTTCCGCCTGCCGCAGCTCCATCTTCCCTTCGCGCGCGAGTTCCAGCGCGGCGCCGAACGTGGAGGCGAGGTAGCTCTCCGGCGGCGGCGCATCGGGGCCGTGCTCGGCCGGGGGCGCCACGGTGTCGATCGCGCTCCATTCATCCAGGCGCTTGAGCGCCTGCTCCAGCCGCTTGCGCGCGGTTTCGAGCGGATAGGCGCGGCGCACGAAGGTTTTGAACGCGCGCTTGCGCACGCTCTTGGAGCGTTCGGCGCAATAGGCGTTGAGCAATTCGTAAAGATCGGCGCGCCAGGCGGTTTGCGTGGTGATGAGCGTTTGGCGCGGCTGGCCGTTCAGGAACACGTCGCGATCCAGCTGCGGCAATTCGTTGAGCCGCTTGGCGCCCGCACGCGCGAGTTCGAGCCGCATCAGTTTATCGCGCAACGCGGCGGCTTGCTGCAGCGGATCGGGCTCATCCTCGGCCAGCTGGGGCTTGGGAATGAGCAGGCGCGATTTCAACAGCGCCAGCCAGGCGGCCATCACCAGATAATCGCCGGCGAGCTCAATGTTGGCGGCGCGCGCTTGCGCGATGAAAGCGAGATATTGATCGGCCACCTCGGTGATCGACATCTGCGTGATGTCCACCTTGCGCGCGCGCGCCAGCTCCAGCAGCACGTAGAGCGGCCCCTCGAACGTATCGAGCGCCACCAGCAGCGCATCGCGCCCTTCCGCCTCTTCGGCGACGGCGAGATCGAGTTCGGTCTGCTCTGCTTCCTCGGCCATGCTCTGCTAACTTAAGGGCCCCAAAAGCTCCTTAAACCGCATCCAGCCGCCCGGCGCATCGAATTCATCAGCGGGGCGTTTGGCGTACGCCTCCACCGCGCGGGCGCGCGCCAGCGCGGGGCCTTCCAGTTCCCGGCAGCCGGCGGCGGCCTCTTTCATCTCGGCCAGCTTGCCCGAGCATTGCAGCACCACATCGCACCCCGCCCCCAGCGCCGCCTCGGCGCGCGCCTTGAGGCCGCCGATCCGGCTAAGCGCCTGCATGTCGAGATCATCGCTCAGCAACAGGCCGGCAAAGCCGATGCGGCCGCGGATGATCTTCTCGATCAATGCGGGCGAGCAGGTGGCGGGGCGATCGTCCCAGGCGTCGAACACGATGTGCGCGGTCATCGCCGCTTCGGCGTCCGCCAGCGCCGCGAAGGGGGTGATGTCGGCTTCCAATTCCACGCCTAGCGCTTTGACGCGCGGCAGATGGAAGTGGCTGTCGGCGGTGGCGCGGCCATGACCGGGCATGTGCTTCACACAACCGGCCACGCCGCCCGCATGCAGCCCATCCAGCGCCGCGCGCGCCAGGATGCCGACGTTTTTTGGATCGCTGCTGAAGGCGCGATCGCCGACGATCTTGTCGCTGCCCGGCGCGGGCGTATCCAGCACCGGCGCGAAATCGCCGTCGATGCCGATGGATTTGAGTTCGTGCGCGATCAGGCGATGGCCGAGGCGCGCGGCCTCGATGCCGGCCACGGCGTCCTTGTTGAACAAATCGCCATAGGCTTTCGCGGCGGGCCATACCGGCCATTCGGGCGCTTTGAGGCGCGCCACGCGCCCGCCTTCTTGATCGATCCAAACGATCGCGTCATGGCCCGCCGCCTCGCGCAATTCGGCGCAGAGCGCGCGCACTTGCTCGCGGCTGACGCACGCTTCGCGGAACAGGATGAAGCTCCAGGGCTGCGCATCCTTGAAGAAGGCGCGCAAATCCTCATCGAGCTTGGGCTGGCGCAGGCCGAGCGAACACGAAAGCATGGGCGTGCCCCTAGCGCGCCACGACGATGCAGTCTTGGCCCATGCGCCGGATCCGCTCGCAGAAGCGATTGGCTTCCTCGCGATTGGCGAAGTAGCCGGCGCGGACGCGGTGATAGATGCCGCGATTGCCAAGATCGGCGCGCTCCACATCCATGCGCGCTTGCGCGAACAGGTCGGGCGCGCGCGAAGCAAGGCGCCGCCAAGCGGGATCGACGCCCGCTTCCGATTGCAGCGCCGCCAATTGCGCCACGTACGGCCCGTTCGAAACAAAACGCGGCGCGGCGGCTGCGGCCGGCGGCGGCGTTGGCGGTTCTAGCACTACAGTCTCGGGGCCGGCGCGCGGGGTGGCGGGCGCCTCAGGCGC
>DAOMPU010000037.1:12241-13444 GCA_035444925.1 Terricaulis sp.
TGCTCTGCTCGGCCGCATCCGGCGCGGCGCTAGCTTCCGCCGCGGGCTCGACTTTGTAGGGGCCAGGCTCAGGCGCGATGCGCGGAATTTCCGGCCCGCTATAGAGCTGCCAAACGAAACCGCCGAACGCGAGCGCGACCACGATCAGCAGAATGTAGATGATCCCAGCCGAGCGGTTGCGATCCTCATACTCGTGCATGCGCGGATCGAATCGGGCGGTCAAAACGGGCTCCGTTTGGTGAATCGGCGTTAGCTTATCATGCTTCGCTGCGCGGCAGCGGCGGCGCATGCAGTCGCATGATGGGCGGAATATCTTTCCGACTGCCTACTGCCGACTGCCGATTGCCGTCCTTTAACGTTCCAGCGTGAACAGGCGGCGGTGCTCATCGATGGCGAAATCGTCGGTCATGCCGGCGATGTAGTCGCACACGCGGCGCGCGGTTTTTTGTCCGCCGCGCCCATCGCCGCCCTGCTGCCAATCGGGCGGCAACAATTCCGGTTCCGCAAGGAACAAATCGAACAGCGCCTTCAGTATCCGCTTGGCGTGGCTGCGCGAGCGATTGACGCGCCAATGGCGATACATGCGCGCCATCAGGAAGCGGCGCAGCACGGCCTGATGCTCGTTCATCTCATCGGAAAAGCCGATCAAAGGCTTGCCCGCGCCGCGCACGTCCTCGGCGCTCTGCGGGTTGGCGGCTTTGAGGCGGTTTCCGCTTTCCCAAACCAGATCGTCCACCCACACGCCAATCAAGCGGCGCACCGTCTCGGCGATGTGGCGGCTTTCTTCGAGGCCCGGATAGTCGCGGTCCACGCTGGCGGCCACGCGCGCCACCATCGGCACGTCCGCGCGCAATTCCGCGTAGGTGAAAAGCCCCGCGCGCAGGCCGTCATCGATGTCGTGATTATTGTAAGCCACATCGTCCGCATGCGCGGCGACCTGTGCTTCAGGGCCGGGCCAGGTGTGCAGATCGAGATCGTGCAGCACGTTATATTCCTGGATCGCGGCCGGCAGATCGGCCAGCGCCTTGCCCGGGAAGATCAGCGGGCCGTTGTGCTTGACCACGCCTTCCAGCGTTTCCCAGGTGAGGTTCAGCCCGTCGAACGCGGGATAGCGGCGCTCAAGCTTGGTCAGCACGCGCAGCGTCTGGGCGTTGTGATCGAAGCCGCCGTAAGGCTCCATGCACGCATCCAGCACGTCCTCGC
>DAOMPU010000038.1:0-13410 GCA_035444925.1 Terricaulis sp.
ATAGAACATTGTCTGCGCGGCGTGGCCGCGCAGGCCGGCGCGGATCAGCTTTTCGCCCAGCGTATCGTCAGCCAGCGCCTTCTGCAGCTGCAGTTTATCGACGAGGCCCTTCGCAAGCTGGTTGGCGTTCTTGTGCTGCAGGCTGCCTGCGCCCTTGGCCAAATCCGCGCGCGAGCGCTTGCGCAATTCCTCGCGCCGCTTGGCCACTTCCTTCAGGCGCGCGCCGAGTTTGTCTTCGGCCATGATCGGCGCGGCCACCGTGACGATGGTGGCGAAGCATGCGCCCGCCGCCAGCACGCCGGCGATGGTCATCGGATCGGTGAGGGTTTCGATGAGATTCATGCGCCCCTCAGAACTTGAAGTTGACCATCTTGTTCATGATGAAAATGCCCGCAGACATCATCACCGCGCAGCCCAGCAGGATCAGGTGGCCTCGCTGGTCCGTGAACAGGATAGAGATGTAAGCCGGGCGCGTCAGGTACACGAGCCCGCCGACGATGATCGGCAGCGAACCGATGATCATGGCGGAAGCTTTCGCTTCGGCCGAAAGCGCGTTGACCTTCTCTTTCATCAGCTTGCGCGAGCGCAGCACGGAAGAGAGGTTGCCCAGCGATTCAGAGAGGTTGCCCCCGGTCTTCTGCTGGATCGACAGCACGATCGCAAAGAAGTTCACTTCCGGCAGCGGAATGCGCTCATACATGCGCTGCAAGCTTTGATCGAGCGGCACGCCCATGGCTTGGCTATCGCACAGCGCTTGGAATTCGGCGCGCAGCGGCTCGGGGCTTTCGGCCGCGATGATGCGCAAGCATTGGCCGAGCGGCAAACCGGATTTCACGCCGCGCACGATCACGTCGATCGCGTCCGCCAGCTGGTTGGAAAATTTCTTCTGCCGGCCTTTGACCAGGAAGCCGAGCGCCCAGCGCGGCAGGCCGAACAGGCCGATGAAGAAGCCCGCGCCCGCGCCGATCGGGCCCTGGATCACCAAGCCCGCAACGCCGATCACGGCGCCCACCGCCGCGGAGATGATCCAGAACACGGTCGGCGTCATGTTCACGCCCGCTTGCGCCAGCATGCCCTTCACCGAAACGCGGCGCTTGCGCGATTGGCGTTCGTTGGCGGCGAGTTCTTTGAGCGCTTCCTGCGTGGATTGCCGGCGTTTCAGCGCCGCGGTTTCCACCGCTTGCTTGCGCCGATCCTGCGTGCGCGCGCCGGCCACCGCCTTCACGCGCTTTTGCGAGGCCTCAGGCTGGGACTTGCCGGTAAGCGCAATGCCGACGCCGCCGATCGCGACGAACGCCAGCACCGCCGCGAGCAGGGCCGGATCCATCAGGCTTGCTCCGTTTCATCGAGCGCCTGGGCCAGTTCTTTCTCAAGCCCGAAGTAGCGCGCGCGCTCCCAAAAGCGCGGACGCCCGACGCCGGTGCCGCGATGGCGCCCGGTGATGCGCCCGTTCTGATCTTCGCCCTGAATTTCGTAGGTGAGCAGATCCTGCGTGATGATCGTATCGCCTTCCAGGCCCAGCACTTCGGTGATCTGGGTGATGCGGCGCGAGCCGTCGCGCAGGCGCGCGGCCTGGATCACCACGTCCACCGCGGCGACGATGATTTCGCGGATGGTTTTCGGCGGCAGCGAGAAGCCGCCCATCGTGATCATGGATTCAAGACGGGAGAGCGCTTCGCGCGGCGTGTTGGCGTGCAGCGTGCCCATCGAGCCGTCGTGGCCGGTGTTCATGGCTTGCAGCAAATCGAACGATTCACTGCCGCGCACCTCGCCGACGATGATCCGCTCCGGGCGCATACGCAGGCAGTTCTTGACCAGATCGCGCATCGTCACCTGACCGGTGCCTTCAAGGTTTGGCGGGCGCGTTTCCAGGCGCACCACGTGCGGCTGCTGCAGCTGCAATTCCGCCGCGTCTTCGCAGGTGATGACGCGCTCGGTCGGATCGATGAACGCGGTCAGCGTGTTCAGCAGCGTGGTCTTTCCCGAGCCCGTGCCGCCGGAGATCAGCACGTTGCATCGGCACGCGCCGATGATCTGAAGGATTTTCGCGCCCGCGGGCGAGATCGAGCCGAACTCCACCAGATTGGAGAGCTTCAGCTTGTCCTTCTTGAATTTCCGGATCGTGAGCGTGGGGCCGTCAATCGCCAGCGGCGGCACGATGACGTTGACGCGGCTGCCGTCCGGCAAGCGCGCGTCGCAGATCGGCGAGCTTTCATCCACGCGCCGGCCAACCTGGCTCACGATGCGCTGGCAGATGTTCATCAGCTGGCCGTTGTCGCGGAAGCGGATGCCGGTCTTGGAAATCTTGCCGTTGACTTCGATGAACACCGCGTTCGCGCCGTTGACCATCACGTCGGCGATGTCGTCACGCGCCAGCAGCGGCTCAAGCGGGCCATAGCCCAGCACGTCGTTGCAGATATCATCGAGCAGGGCTTCCTGCTCGGAGATCGACATGACGACATTCTTGATCGAGATGATCTCGGCGACGATGTCGCGAATTTCATCGCGCGCGCTTTCAGGATCGAGCTGCGCCAGCTGCGTCAGGTCGATGGTTTCGATCAGCGCGTTGAAGATCGTGGATTTTACGCGGTAATACGCTTCGGAGCGATATTCCGGCGCATCGGAAGGCTCCGGCGCGGGCGGGCGTTGCGGGGCGCTGGCCGAAGGCGCGGCCGCGCGCGGCGCGGGGGCCGCTGGGCGCGGTTGCGGGGCAGGCGCGGCGGGCGCTGGCTTTGCGCCCACAGCCGCCTGCACGCGCGCTTGCGGCGGCGGCGCCGAAGGCTGCGCCGGAGCGCCTGCGGGCGTATCGCCTAGGCTGCGCTTGCCAAACATTCCGCCCCCTTAGCGCTTCAAGAACGGCAGCTTCGAAGCGATGCCGGTTTTCTTTTGCTCGACCACTTTGCGCCCCGTCAGCGAGGCGGCCAGCGTGTCGATCGCGATCGCCGCTTTCGCTTGCGGCGAAACTTCGCCGATCATCTGCCCGTTGTTTGCGGCCATGCCGTAGAGCGGGGGATCGAACGGGAATTGCGCCACGGGCTCGGCGCCCAACGCTTCGGCGAAATCCTTGAACGGAATTTCCGGCCGCTTGGGCACGCCCACCATCGACAGCGCCACCGTGGGCGGGCTGTCATACGGGCGCAGCGCCTTCAGCAAATCCATGATGTTCTTGGTGTTGCGCAGGCTGGCGAGATCGGGCCCGGCGACGATGATCACGTCATCGGCCGAAAGCAGCGTGTGTTTGACCCAGGAGGTCCACACGTGCGGCAGATCAAGCACCACGAACGGGCTTGTGCGGCGCACGCGGTCGATCACCAATTCGTACGATTGGGAGTCGAGTTCGAACTCACGCTCCAGCGTGGCCGGGGCCGTCAGCATTTGCAGGCGCGCCGTGTGCTTGGTGGTCACGCGCTCGAGGAACACATCGTCCACGCGATCAGGCGCCATCAGCGCATCGGCGATCGATTGCGGCGGGTCTTGGTTGAAATCGAGCGCCGCGGTGCCGAAGGATAGGTCGAGATCAAGCAGCGTCGCGCCCACATCCTGCCGCTCGGCGATCGACCAGGCGAGATTGTGCGCGATGGTGGAGGCGCCCACGCCCCCACGCGCGCCGATCACCGCAATCACGCGGCCCGCGAACGGCTTGTCGGGATTGACGTACAGCCCGCACACCGTGCGGATCAGATCGAGCGGCTGCAGCGGCGGCACGATGTATTCGGAAACCCCGCGCGACATCAGCTCGCGGAACAGGCCGATATCGTTCACCGCGCCGATGATGACGACTTTGGTGCCTTGCTCGATCACTTCAGCCAAGCGGTCGAGGCTGTGCAGCATGGCCGGGCCTTGCTGCAGCGTATCGAGGATCAAGAGGTTCGGGCTGGCTTGGCTGGCGAAGCGCGTCACCGCGGCGTCGATGCCGCCGCCTTCCACGCTGATCTCCGCGCGCGCCATGCGCCGATCGGCGGCGATGCCGGCGATCAGATCGGCAACTTCGGGCCGATCGCAGGCGGCGTGAATGGTGATGCGCGGCACTGGCTGCTCGGTGGAGCGGGAATCGTTGGCGACCACCGGCGAAGCATGCGGAATCGCCGAGGCGAGGCCGTAGGGGTCTTCACCTTCCGGCGCTGGCGCCGCCGCGTCCGGCGTGGGCGCGATATCGGTGTCGAACGGCGGCAGATCGGCGCCTTCAAGATCGCCGACGCCGAACGTGTCGTCCTGCTCGAGAACAAAATCGTCCTCATCGCCAAGGCGCCAAGCGGGATCGGGATTGGGGCTTGTCATCGCTCAAATGTCCCTATTGGGCGGCGTTGCTGATTTGGATGCGCTCATCCTGGCTGCGTTCGGCGTGCGTGCGGGAGCCCTCGCGGTAGGCGTCCACAACGGTGCTGCGGCGCGCGCCGTCGCGCGGGTCTTCGGTGCGGGCGCGCAGCAGGTCGCGCGGGTCTTCGATCATCGCCGCGAGATTGGCCTGCGTGGCGCAGCCGAAGCTGCGCCAGGGCTGGTTGTTGCTGTTGCTCCAGCCGGCGAGGTTTTGCGTGGAGATCGACTCGCATTCCGGCGCTTGCGCCACATAACGTTCGAAATTCAGCACCAGCGGGCCTGCGCCGCCGCTGCCGTCATGGGTGTTCACCGCGATCGCCGCATAGGAAACGCCCGCTTCCGTCAGCGCCATGCGCGTCTCGTGGCCCACGAGCGCGGCTGCATCGGAATTGGCGCCGCCGGTGGGCGTGCTGATCACCAGCGCGCCATAGCCCGCGCGCAGATAATCGCTGGCGAAGCTGCGCAGCTCGGCGCGCGCATCGGGCGCCAGCGTCATGTCGCCGGCGGCGACGGGAATTTCCATCCGCTGCGTGGAGGCGGTCACGTTGATGCGGTGATTGTCGGCCTGCGTCGGCGTCGGGGGGCCGGGCGGAGGCTTGGGCAGCGCCGCGCACGCCGACAAAGCGGCGACACCGGCGAGAAGAAGGGGAAGGCGCGCGTTCATGGTCGATCTCACTCGATTACGTGGCCGTGCGGGCCCTGCAGGTTTTGGGTGTCTTGTTCGCGTGCGCCGGTGTTCGGGCGATAGGCGGCGTTGAGCCGCCCCATGAACAAACTCTCGGTTTCGGTCGGATTGCGGAAGCCGTCGGCGGGCGTGCGGATATTTTCCGGGCTCGTCGGGCGCACCAGATAAGGCGTGATGATGATGACGAGTTCGGTTTCGCTGTTGACGAAATCGCGGCTGCGGAAGAGGGCGCCCAGCACCGGCGTACCCAGCGCGCCAGGCACGCCTTCGTACGCATGGCGCGAGCGCTCTTGGATCAGGCCCGCCAGCACCATCGACCCGCCCGAAGGCATCTCAACCGTGGTTTCCGCGCGCCGCACCTGCAGCGCGGGAATATTGACGCCGCGGATCACGGTCGGCGGGCCATTCTGGTTCGGGATGGTGATGTCGCCGGTGTTGATCGCGCCGTCCGATGTCAGCTCGCTCACTTCGGTGGCGACCTTCAGCGAAATCCGCCCGCCCGACATAACCACCGGCGTGAACGCCAGCCCCACGCCGAACGGCTTGAATTCAACGCTGATCTGGCCGTTGTCGGAATTGACCGGCACAGGGAATTCCCCGCCCGCCAGGAAGCGCGCCGCTTCGCCGGAAATCGCCGTCAGGTTCGGCTCGGCTAGCACGCGCAGCAGGCCCGCGCGCTCGAATGCTTCGATGGCGCCGCGCGTGGTGCGGTCGCTCTCGATGGTGGCGGGACCGTAGGTGACTTCCCCGGTGGTGGGATCGAATTGATAGCCGCCCACGCCCGCTTGGTCGGGCGTGATGCCGCCGTTCACGAACTCGGAGGGATACGAATAGCTTTCCGGGCGCAGCACGTTGCGCGCGGTGCCGCCGTTGGCGGAAAAGCCGCCGAGAATGTTGCCGCTGATCGAATAGCCAAGCCGCGTCGCCACTTCGAGGAAATCGTCCTCGCCGACCAGCTGGTTGATCAGCTGCGAGTAATTCATGTTGATGCCGAGCTGGCGCACTAGGCTGCGGCTCATTTCCACCACGCGCACGCGCAGCAGCACCTGCTCGCTGCCTTCCACCGCGATCAGATTGACGATCCGGTCCGTATCGCCGGCGGCCTGGCCCTGAACGCTGTTGGCCATGAAGCGCTGCGCGATGTCGCGCGCGCGAGTGGCCTCCGCGGCGCTCGTAGCGTTGCCTGAGAGCACGATCGAGCCGTTCATGGCTTCGGCGCGGATGTTGGAGCTGCCGGTGTGGCGCGAAAGAATTTCGTTCAGTGGCGCCACGTCCGGCTCAACCCGGATTTCAACGTTGGCGATCTGGCGGCCCTGGGCGTCGAAGAAGAAGATGTTGGTTTGCCCGATCTGGCGGCCCACCACGTAAGCGCGGCGCGAGGTGCGCACCGTCGCGTCCGCGATTTCGGGATTGGAGATCAGGATGTCGCGGGCGTCGGTCGGCAGATCGATGATCGCCGATTTGCCGAACGGCAGCACCAGCGAAGCCGCCTGCGGGCCGCCCCCGCCATTGATGCGCATCGTGCTGGCGCTGGGCGGCTCCATCTGCGCGAGCGCCGCGCACGGCGTGAGCGCGGCGACCGCGAGCGCGGTGGCGAGGGACGTGCGCAATTGCAAAGCGCGTTTCATCTTAGCTGCCCCCAGACACATTGCCGAATGCGTGAACACGCACCGCGCCGCCGGATTGATTGAGCGTGCCCGTTCCTTGGCTTTCACGCCGCGAAACCGTTTCAACCTGCACCCCGCGCAGCGCGAGGCTCACATCGCCCATTTCCTGCGCCAGCATGGCGGTGCGCGCGTCGGCGGGCGTCAATTCAAGCACGGCCACTTGCGCCTGCGTGCGCGTGGGCGCTTCGCCGCTGGTTTGCGGCTGGGTATCCGCGCCAATCGCCAGCACGCGCACGTCGGCCAGCACGATGTCGCTGCGCACTTGCTCGTTGGCGCCGGCGCCGTCGCGCACCGAAATGCGTTGCGTCAAGATCACGTCCACGCGGTCGTTCGGCTTGATGAAGCCGCCCGCGGCGGTGTGGTCATCGACCTTGATCGACACGGCCCGGTAGCCGGGATCGAGCTGCGCGGCGAGGAAGCTGCGCCCCTCAGGCTGAATGACGGAGCCGAGCGTGATCGGCTCGCCCCGAACGCGCGCCGCGTCACCGCGCCTACATATTCGGCCTGCGCCGAAGGCTGCTGCGAGACGCGCACGAAGGTTTGCGTGACCGATTCCTGCGGGAAAAGCCGCACGGCGATGTCGCTGGGCGCCAGCGCCGCGCCTTGGGGAATATCCCGCGCGGCCACCAGCACTTGCTCGCCGGCGACCGGCTGGACAGCGGCCGTCGTCGGCGTCGCCTGACGCCCGCTCATGCCGCGGATGAGAAAAAGGGCCCCGATCGCCGCTACTGCGGCGATGGCCAAGACGATCAGCTGACGCGCTGACATATTTCCTAACTCCCAGCGGTCCGACTGTGCCGGACCTCAACATGTTCGTGGCTAAAGCAGGGTTAACGCGGCGCTAAATACGTCCATCGCCGGGATGGCCATCAGGCCGCCGATCATGATGGCGACGCCGTAGGGCACCCCGGTCTTGGGCGTAAACAGGCGATAAACGAAGGGGGGCGCGGCCGCGAAAACGCCCGCGTAATTGCGCCCGATCAGCAGCGCCAGCGCGAACACGCCGCCGGCCAGGGCGGTCCAGATCACAAACGGCGCAAACGCGCCAAGCCCGGTCCACACCGCGGCGGCGGCCAGCAATTTCGCATCGCCCCCGCCGATCACGTTGAACTGGAAAAGCGCAAAACCGGCCGCCAGTACGGCGAAACCGAACAGAACATGCAGGCCAATTTCGCCCGCTTCATAGCCGGTGGCGAAGGCGAACAGCGGGAACGCGCCGGTCAGCGCCAGCGACACCCAGTTCGGAATTGTGAGCGAGGCGACGTCCGTGCACGCAGCGTAGATCAAAAGGCCAGCGAAAACGGCGAGCGCGAGGAGCGACACGATCATGCCTTTAACTCTTCGCTGCTGCGGATGAAGAATGTATTGAGCGCCGGTTCCGGCGTTAAAGATTTTCGCCGCGCCGCTGCGCGCAAAGAAAAACGCCGCCCCGAGGGGGCGGCGTTTTGAGCAGGGGAGATAGGGCGCTCCGCCCTGGCCGCGCGGCCAGGGCGCGCGCCCAATCATCACGGGGCGGCCGCGTCGTTCAGTTCGGTCGCAACGCCCGTGAACGTGCCGTTCAGGGCTTGGCTGAGCGGCTCGAGGCTCGCGATGATGGCGACGCCGATGAGGGCGGCGATCAGGCCGTATTCGATCGCGGTGGCGCCATCTTCGTTGTTCAGGAATTTCTTGAGAGAGACCAACATACCATACTCCGTTCTGTCGAGTGCTTATGAAGCCCGGTGGAGCGTCGCACCCGACCCCCTTCCAGACATTGCGAAAACTACACGACGGAGGTTAACGTTCTGCCCCAGCAAGAGAGTGAACATATTGCTAACGTTGCGGCGCTTTTTTGCGTGACTTGCAGCTGCGCCGCGCGAGCGGGGGCTTGTGCTTCCGCCCTCTATATAAAGTTGCACGCTTCCCTGACGCAGCCCCGGCGCACGCCGGGGTGCGATCAGGGATCCAGAGCCAAGGGCGCGTCTTTTGCTCTGGATCCCCGCTCGCACCCCGCATCAAGTGCGGGGCTTGGCGGGGAAGCGCGGTGACCGAAGCGCCTTCTTCACGATGCCGAAACCAATCAGCGTTAGCGCTAGAGCATATCGTGGAGAATATAATGCGCGCGTGGATGCAAAAGGCGGCGAAGCTGATCGTGGCGGCTGCGGCCGTAAGCGCGGCGCTGGCGAGCCCGGCCTCGGCGCGTGACATTCGCGTGGCGCTGGATCAGGCTTTTCCGATCCGCTTGAGCGAAGCGGCCGAGGGCGTGGCCATCGGCAATCCTTCAATCGCTGGCGTGTCGGTGCAAAACGAGCGCTTCCTGTTCGTCACCGGCCGCTCCTATGGCTCGACCAATCTGGTTGTCATCGGGCAGGGCGGGCGCGTGCTTTACTCGGGGCGCATCCAAGTGATCCCGGATGAAACCGACGTCGTCGTCGTCACGCGCGCGGGGGAAACGTCGCGTTTGGAATGCGCGCCGGTTTGCCGCCCGCGCCCCGATATTGGCGATAGCGCCGCCACCTCGGCCACGCTGCAAGGCCAGATCGCGAGCCGCGGCCCGACCCGTTAAGGCCCATTAACGGCCTTGTTTGACGGGAAATAAAGCCTTCCGCGCCTATACTCGCGTCTTGGCGGAGGGCGCTGTGTTTCGCAGCAATAAATTGCGCAAGCAAGTCGGGCGGTTCGGCAAGTCGCGTCGCGGCTCTGCCGCGGTCGAATTCGCGCTCGTGGCCGTGCCGTTTTTTATGCTGACCTTCGGCCTGATCGAAATCCTGCTGATCGGCTTTGCGCAAACCAGCCTCGATTTCGCCGTGGCCGAGGCCGGCCGGGAAATCCGCACCGGGCGCGTGCAGCAAAACGGCGTCTCGCAAGCGGAGGTCCAGCAGGAGCTTTGCAATCAGATCAATCGTTTCATGGTGCTGACTTGCGAGGGCAATCTGTTCCTTGACGTGCAAAGCTACGCGTCGTTCGTGCAGGCCGCCGCCGGCACAACGCCCCCGGTGGACGAAGACGGCAACTTCCTCAGCGCGGGATTCGGCTTCACCCCCGGCGCGGATTCCGACATCATCGTCGTGCGCGCGTTTTATCGCTGGGATGTGATGACGCCGCTGTTCGAGCCGGTGTTCTCCAACACCGCCGGCGGCCAGCGCGTGCTGATTTCCACCATGATGTTCCGCAACGAGCCGTTCGGAGTGGTGGGCTCATGAAGAAGCTTTCGTTCATGGGCCGCCTGCGCCGCTTCGGCAAAGCCAGCGGCGGCCTGGCCGCGCTGGAATTTGCGGCGCTCGCGCCGATGATGGTGCTGCTGCTGTTCGGCTCGGTCGATCTGCTCGATATGCTGCACGCCAATCGCCGCGCGCAAAACACCGCCGCCTCGGTGGCGGACGTGATCGCGCGCGACACGGAAGTTTCCAACGCCGAGATCGCGGGGCTCTGGTCGGCGGTCAACATCCTGATGTTTCCCAACAACGGCGCCGACGTGCAGCTGCGCATCACCAGCGTGCGCATCGTCGATTCCAGCCGCGCCGAAGTGGTGTGGAGCGAGTCGCGCGGGGCGGGTCTGCCGGCCTTGAACCCGGGCCAAAACGTCGCCACGCAATTGCCCGCCCAGATGCTGCAGCCGGGATCGAGCGTGATCTGGACGGAGACCCTTTTCCCGTACAGCTCGCCCATGGGCTTCCTCAATGACGGGGCCTCGAACTTCCGCCACAACGCGTTCCGCCGCTCGCGCCTGGTCGATCCGATCCCGCGGGTCAGCTAAAGCAACGGACTTTAAATTCGCCTCAGGTCGATGGCGGGCGCCGCGCGAATTTAAAGTCCAAAAGTTGCTTTAGAAACTTTGAATCTAAAGCGTCTTTGAGGACTTAAATGCGACACGGCGGGTGATCCAAAGTGTGGGTCGCATTTAAGTCCCGACGCTTTAATCGGCTTGACGGAAGGGGGCGGCTGGGCACATTTCGGCAATGCCGCAGATCAAAACGCCGACCGAAGCCGTCGATCTCCTCGAAAAAATGCACGCGGACGCCGTTTCGGCGCTGATCGAGGCCGTGCGCCGCTTCGCGGACACAGGCCAAGGCCCCAGCGGCGAGGAGCGGGCGAAGTTTCGCTATCCCGAACTGCGCGTCACCTACATGCCGGGCGCGCCCGCGCCGCGCCTGGCGCGCGCCTACGGCCAGCTCACCTGGCCGGGCGAATACGCCGTCACCATCACGCAGCCGAAATATTTTCGGAACTACCTGATCGGTCAGCTTAAATTGCTGGTCGAAGATTACGGCGCCGAGCTCAGCGTGCGCACGTCGTCATCGGAGATTCCGTACTCGTTCGTGCTCGACGCCGCGGGCGCGGCCGCGTTTGAGAATGTGCCGGCCGAAGAGCTCGCGCGTTATTTTCCCACCCCGCGCCTCACCAAAGTGGGCGATGCGGTGGTGGACGGGCTCCATGTCAAAACGCTCGACGGCGCCTGGCCGCTGGCTTTGTTCGATGCGCCGCGCATCGATTATTCGCTGAAGCGCATCCAGCACTACACCGGCGCGCCCTGGGCGGACGTGCAGCCCTGGATCCTGTTCACGAATTACCAGCGCTACGTCGAAGAATTCGTGCGCTGGGCCGCCGCCGGCGTGAAGGATGGGCCGAAGGGCTGGGCGCTTTCATGCCCGGGCGGGGTGCGCATCGAAGCCGGCGATCCCGACGCGGAAGCCAAAGCGCGCGCCGCCCCTTGGCAGAAATATCAGATGCCCGCCTATCATCTGACCACGCCCGATAATGACGGGATCACGCTGGTCAATATCGGCGTCGGCCCCTCCAACGCCAAAACCATCACCGATCACCTCGCGGTGCTGCGCCCCCATTGCTGGCTGATGATCGGCCATTGCGGCGGCCTGCGCCATACCCAGCGCATCGGCGATTACGTGCTCGCGCACGCGTATCTGCGCCGCGATAAAATCTTGGACGATCGCGTGCCGCTCGAAGTGCCGATCCCGGCGATCGCGGAAATCCAGATCGCGCTGCAGCAGGCCGCGGCCAGCGTCGTCGGCGGCGATAAGGAAGAATTCCGCCGCCGCCTGCGCACCGGCACAGTCGTCTCCTACGCCGATCGCAATTGGGAGCTGAACTACAATCAAGAGCGCCAGCTGCTTTCCCAATCACGCGCCGTGGCGGTTGATATGGAAAGCGCGTGCATCGCTACGCAAGGCTATCGCTTGCGCGTGCCGTACGGCGTGTTGCTGTGCGTTTCCGATAAGCCCGCGCATGGCGAGATCAAGCTGCCGGGCGTTTCCGATCGCTTCTACGATAGCTCAATCGGCGCGCATTTGCGCATTGGCCTCGAAACCGTCGCGCTGCTGAAGCAGCAGCGCGATCGCTTGCACAGCCGCAAACTCCGCGCCTTCGACGAGCCGCCGTTTAGGTAGGGATTGGGGCGATTGCGCAGCGGCGCCCATTGCGCCCCCACTCCCCAATCCCTAATCCCTAGCCCCATGCAAGATCGCCTCATTCCGTTCGACCGCGTGCTCAATTTCCGTGATTTTGGCGGTTGGGAAACCGCCGACGGCGCGCGCGTGGCGCGCGGCAAGCTCTACCGCTCCGCTGCCTTCAACGACGCAACGGAGGCCGATCTCGCCAAGCTCGACGCGATGGCGCTGCGCTTTCTGGTCGATCTGCGCCGCCCCGAAGAGCGCGCGCATGAGCCGAACAAATGGGTGAGCGAAGCGTGCCGCCACATCTTCAACGATGACGGCGCGCGCGGGCCGGCGCTGCCGCCACATCTGATCGCGCTGATGCAGAGCGATCTCACCCCGCAATCGACGCGCGATTACATGATGGCGCTTTACCGCGAAATTCCCTTCGATCCGCGGCTCATCCGCCTTTACCGCGATTGGTTCGCCGAATTGGGCGAGGGCGGGGCGGGCGTCATCCATTGCGCCGCGGGCAAGGATCGCACCGGCATCGGCTGCGCGCTTACATTGTTGGCGCTTGGCGTCGATGAAGACGCGGTGTTCGCCGATTACGAATTCACCAATGCCGCCGTTGATCTTGAAAGCCGCATGCCGCGCATCCAGGCGCGCATGGAAGAGCGCCTGGGCAAGAAACTCAATCCCGAAGCGCTGAAGCCGATGCTGGGCGTGGAGATCGATTATCTGCGCCAAGCGCTGAACGTGATCGAAGCCAAGCATGGATCGGCGCTGGCGTACATGGAAACCGTGCTCGGTGTCGGCGCAGCCGAGCGCGCGGCGCTGAAGCAAAAGCTCAGCGGGTAGCGACTCAAGAGGTTTTTCCCTCTCCCCCCACGAGGGGGAGAGGTGAGGGGCTCAAGAGCGCTTTATCAGCCCGCCGCCTTGCGCTTTTCCATCATCGTTTCGAAATTCGCCCACACGCCGCTATCGCCGTGCCAATCGCCTTTGGTGGCGGCTTTTGAGTATTCCGTCGCGCGCGCTTCGAAGAAGTTCGCGTGCTCCACGCCGTTCAGAATCGCCGTGAGCCACGGGATCGGATGCTCGCTCACGCCGTAAATCTTCGGCAAGCCCAGCTGCCCCAAGCGCCAATCGGCGATGTAGCGGATATATTTCTTGATATCGTCCGCAGTCATGCCTTGCACCGGGCCCATCTCGAACGCGAGATCGATGAAGCGATCCTCGATGCCCACCACCGTCTTGCAGCACTCGGCGATGTCATCCTTCACTTGGTCCGTCAGCGCGCCGGTTTCCTTCGCGTAGGCGTGGAACAGCTTGATCATGCCTTCGCAATGCAAGCTTTCATCGCGCACGCTCC
>DAOMPU010000039.1:0-3837 GCA_035444925.1 Terricaulis sp.
TGGCGCCGCGCCGCCATAAGCGGATGGCCGCGTAGGCGCGCCAGGGTTTCAGATGTTCAAGCGTCTCGCCTTTACGGCCGAGCGCGTTGATCAACGCGATGTCGGTGGCCGGATATGCATCGGGATCGCCCAGCGCGCGCATGGCGAGGTATTCGATCGTCCACGGCCCCACGCCGGGAATTTCCGCCAATGCCGCGCGCCCGGATGCGATGGCGCCGCGCGCGAGCGTGAGCTTGCCGCTTGCCGCCGCCGCCGCGAGCGCGTGCAGCGTTTCCGCGCGCTTGCCCGGCACGCCGATCTTGGCTATAGCGGCGGGCTTGGAATTGGCGAGCGCTGCGGCGTCGGGAAAAGCGTGCGTCAGCCCTTCGGGGCCGCGCTCCAGCGGCGCGCCGAAGCTTTTCACCAGCCGCTCGGTCAATGTGCGTGCGCCGGCCACCGTGACTTGCTGGCCCAAAACCGCGCGGATCGCGCATTCAAAGCCATCCAGCGCACCCGGCACGCGCACGCCCGGCTCGCGCTTCACATCCGCTCTTAGTTCAGCATCCGTCGCAAGATGCGCGTCAACGCTGGTCATCTCGGCGTCGAGGTCGAACGCGCCGCGCACGTTTGCCACCAACGGGCGCAGATGCGGGGCGAGGTTTTCGCTGAGCGTGAGCATGAGGCCTTTCGCGCCCCCTTTGCTTTCTTTTAGGCCCACTTCGATCCAGCCCAGCGCCTCACCCCATTTCAGCGTGCGCGCATAAGTCTTTGCGCCGCCGAGCTCCACGCCGGCCAGCGCACGCGTGGAGAGGAATTGCAGGATCGGCGCGATGTTGTAATCGCCGCGCGGCGAGAGCGAGACGGTGAACGTCTCCCCGCGCTGGATCGCCTTACGGCCGCGCATTTTCGTGGGCGGGGCGCCGTAGCGCGCCTTCATCGTGTGATTGAAGCGGCGCAGGCTGCGAAAGCCGGAAGCGAAGGCGATTTCCGTCACCGGCAGCGCGGTTTCGTTCAGCAGCCGCCGCGCCGCGAGCAAACGCCCGGTTTGCGCGATCTCGATCGGGCTGGCGCCGAATTGCGCGCTCATCACCCTGCGCAAATGCCGCGAGGTGACGCCAAGCTCGCGCGCCAGCGCTTCAAGCCCCGCTTCTTCCAGCGCGCCCGCTTCGATGCGCGCATACGCGGCGGCGGCGAGACGCGCGGGCGCGTCGATCGGGGCAAGACCGGGCGCGCGCTCGGGCCGGCAGAGCAGGCATGGACGAAAGCCCGCGGCTTCAGCCGCGGCGGCGCTCGGCCAGAAGGTGCGGTTAGCGCGCTTGGGCGTGCGCGCGCGGCAGATGCAGCGGCAATAAATGCCGGTGGACGTGACGCCGATATAAAAGCGCCCGTCGAACCGGCGATCCTTCGCATCGCACGCGCCGTGGCAGGTTTCCGCATCCAGCATGGGGCGAATATGGGCCGCTTCGCCCGCCCCGTCTCGCCGGATTCGGACATGATTGCGCTTTCCGCTGCGTCCGATTTTGACACCTGCGCCGCGGCGCTGAACAGTGCGGCCCAGGGAGAGAAAACATGCGGGCATGGGCGGCGGCGCTGGTGGCGCTGGTGGTGGCGGCGGGGCCGGCGGCGGCGCAAAGCACGCCGCGCCCTAACATCGTGCTGATCCTGGCCGATGATGTCGGCTACACCGATCTGGGCGCCTATGGCGGGGAAGCGCGCACGCCCAATATTGACGCGCTGGCGGCGCGGGGGGCGCAATTCTCGCGCTATTATTCATCCCCGCTCTGCTCGCCCTCGCGCGCCATGCTGCTGACGGGGCTAGATAATCATCGCACCGGGCACGCCACCATCATCGAAGTGCTGCCGCCCGAGCTGCGCGGGCGCCCTGGCTACACGATGCGGCTTGAGCCGGGCGTGACGACGATCGCCACGCGCCTGCGCGACAGCGGCTATCGCACGTACGCCACCGGCAAATGGCATTTGGGGCATGGCCAAGGCGATCTGCCGGACTCGCACGGCTTCGACCGCTCCTTCGTGCTCGACGCGTCCGGCGCCGATAATTGGGAGCAGCGGCCCTACATGCCGTATTACCGGACCGCCGATTGGTTCGAGAACGGCGCGCGCGCGCGACTGCCGGAAGATTTCTACTCAAGCGAATTCATCGTCGATCGCATGATCTCGTATCTCGACGCTGACCAAGCGCGCGCCGAGCCGTTCTTCGCGTATCTTTCGTTCCAAGCGGTGCACATTCCGGTGCAGGCGCCGCGCGATCTCACCGAGCATTATAACGGCGTCTATGACGCAGGCTGGGAGCAGCTGCGCGAACAACGCTGGCGGCGCGCGCAAGAGTTGGGGCTGATCCCGGCCGCCGCGCCGCTTGGGCCGCCCCATCCCAGCTTGCGCGCCTGGGGCGCGCTGCCGGCGCAGGAGCAGGCGCTGTTTTCGCGCAGCATGCAGGTGCATGCGGGCATGCTGGAATCGATGGATCAGCATATCGGCCGCTTCATCGCCTATCTGCAGCAGCGCGGCCTGGCGGAAAACACGATTTTTGTCGTCACCTCCGACAACGGCCCCGAGCCCAGCAACCCGATGGGCGAGCCTGATTTCATCCGCTGGATGGGGCTGCAAGGCTATACGCGCCAGATTGAGAATCTGGGCGAGCGTGGCTCCTGGGTGTTCATCGGCGCCGAATTCGCCAACGCCACCGCGGGCGGCGCGCTTTACAAATTCACCGCGGCCGAGGGCGGCATGCGCGTGCCTTTGATCGTGGCCGGGCCGGGCGTTACGCCTCAGCGCGTCAATGCACGTACGTTCGTGACGGACATCGCGCCCACGCTACTGGAGCGCGCGGGCGTCTCGGCGCCGGCGGCTGAGCTTGACGGCGTTTCGATCAATTCGCTGCTTTCCGCGGAGGCGCAAAGCGTGCGGGGCGAGAGCGACGCGGTGGGGATGGAAGTCTCCGGGCACGCGGCGCTCTATCGCGGCGATTACAAATTGCTGCGCACGCCGGCGCCGCTGGGCGACAACAGCTGGCGGCTCTACAACATCGCGCTCGACCCGGGCGAGACCACCGATCTCGCCGCGCAAATGCCGGATGTAACGGCGGCGATGATCGGCGAATACGAGGCCTACGCCGCGCGCGTGGGCGTGCTGGAATTGCCGGAAGGCTACGATGTGCAGCGCCAGGTCGTGCACAATGTGCGCATGAAGCAGCTGGGCTATTATTGGTGGGTGCTGGCGCTGGGCGCGGTCGTGCTGATCGGCGTGCTTGCGCTGCTGGCGCTTGTGGCGCGGCGGCTTTTGCGTCGCAAACCCGCCGCGCCGTAAGCGGCGCTAAAGCAACGAACTTTAAATTCGCCTCAGTTTGATGGCGGGCTCCGCGCGAATTTAAAGTTCAAAAGTTGCTTTAGAAATATTTGAATCTAAGCGTCTTATGAACCTTAAATGCGACATGAAGGCGATCCAAACATCGGGTCGCATTTAAGGTTCGACGCTTTAGCGGATCGCCAGCGTGAAGGGCGAGGCCTCGCCCATGTACGAGACGATTTCGACGTAATACGTGGCCGCGCGCGGATTATCGATGGTTACCGAATCCGTGGCCGTGCCCTCCGCCCGGGACATCCATTCATAGGTTTGCCCCTGCTGGATATCGACGCCCTGCACCGATTGGATGCCGTTCGAGCCGACGAACAGATCAAGATCGGCGCTCATGCCCGAGACCGTGATCGTGATCGATTGCAGGCCCGCCGGCGCCGCAAAGCAGAAATAGCGTGCGTTTTCCGGGTAGCTGGTTGCGGCGGGGATGTTGGCGTTCACCGTGGCGCCGAGCGCGATCGGCTGCGCGGGGGATTCGCAGCTCAC